>JBJFDX010000165.1:0-2272 GCA_051890235.1 Bacteroidaceae bacterium
GCCTTAGCAGCACCTGTAGAAGAAGGAATGATGTTGCCAGCAGCAGCACGACCACCACGCCAATCCTTCAGAGAGGGACCGTCAACGGTCTTCTGAGTAGCAGTGGTAGAGTGAACGGTGGTCATCAAACCGTCGGTGATGCCAAACTTGTCATTCAGAACCTTTGCGATAGGAGCCAAGCAGTTGGTGGTGCAAGAAGCGTTAGATACAAACTGAGTACCCTTCACGTACTTGTCGAAGTTAACACCGCAAACGAACATGGGAGTAGCGTCCTTAGAAGGAGCAGACATAACCACATACTTTGCACCAGCCTCGATGTGAGCCTGAGCCTTCTCCTGGGTCAGGAAGAGACCAGTAGACTCAACAACGTACTCTGCCTCAATCTCATTCCACTTCAGATCAGCAGGATTACGCTCTGCAGTAACACGTATGCTCTTGCCATTAACAATAAGCTTGCTGTTCTCGACATCAGCCTCAATAGTGCCATCGAAAGCACCGTGCATGGTGTCATACTTCAGCATGTAAGCCAAGTAATCAACAGGGCACAGATCGTTGATACCTACAATCTCAATGTCGTCACGAGTCTGAGCGGCACGGAAAACGAAACGACCGATACGGCCGAAACCATTAATACCTACTTTTGTTGCCATTTCTTTAATTTATTTAAAGGGTTAGAAATAATAGCCATTAGCCACAATTACAATAATGAGAAGACTTGCACGCTGCAAGAAACAAGGCTAAAAGAAGCCAAATGTGCAAATACATCCACTTTTTCATCAACTTTTTTCTCTTTGTGGTCGCAAAATTACAATATTCTTTTTAATTTCGCATTCGTTTAAAAGCAAAAAAAAGAAAAATATGTCATTTATTCAAGACTTCAAGGCATTTGCTCTTAAGGGCAACGTGGTAGACATGGCTGTTGGTGTTATCATCGGCGGCGCGTTTGGTAAGATTGTAACCAGTATTGTAAACAACATCATTATGCCTCCCATTGGCGTGATCACAGGTGGTGTTGATTTCACAGACCTCAAGCTCGTGATCAAGGAAGCAGAGAAGGTGGGCGACGAAGTGGTTTCAGAAGCTGTAACCTTGAATTATGGTCAGTTCATTCAAGATGTGGTTGATTTTCTGATTATCGCCTTCTGTATCTTCCTCATGGTAAAGGGTATCGCAGCTCTCTCTCGCAAGAAGGAAGAAAAGCCTGCTGCTCCCGCTCCTGCTCCAGAACCATCTGCAGAGGAAAAACTGCTCACCGAAATTCGTGACTTGCTTAAGAACAAGTAATCCATGAAGGGAATCCTGGCAAGTATAATTGCTTCCCTTTGTCTCTCCACAGGCACCCTTGCATACAACTCCACATTAGCCAAATATGTGAAAGGCGAGTATGGAGGAAAAGCCGACAGCTTGGCCAAGGTGCTTGTGGATGAGTTTATGTATAAGACCAAGGGAACATTCTGGTCTACTCCCAAGGACGTGGACCACTCCAGTACTTACATCTACTGGCCGCAAGCCCCTGCAATGGACGTGCTGGTGTATGCATATGAAAGGAATATCAACGATGCAGATAAGACTCTGGCCACCCGATACAAGTCTTATATGAAATTATGGTATGTCAATCATGCCAACAATTATTCCAGTGGAGCTACGGGATTTGAGAATCCATACACAGATGACATGTGCTGGATATGCCTCACCCTACTGCATATGACTGAGGTCACAGGGCTGGAGCCCTATGCCAATACAGCTAAAAAGGTGTTTGACAACGCAATCATGACACGTGCAAAAGAGGACGAGTCGGGATTGTGGTTGCCCTGGAATACAGATGCGGGGGCAGGACCCAATGCTTGCACCATCAGTCCTGCCTGCCTGATTGCTGCCAAGCTATATAATAAATATGGTACGGAGAAGTATCTGGAGTATGCAGAGAAGTTCTATACCTATATGCAAAAGAACATCGTCAAGACGGATGGCCGCGTAGAAGAGCCCCCTCTTACCTACACTCAGGGTACCTTTGGTGAAGCGTGCCGCCAGTTGTATCACATCACAGGCAAAACCATTTATCGCACAAAGGCTCAGCAATACATCGAGTATGCTTTCACCAGCAGCAGATGTACCACGGGCTCAAACATTCTGAGAGACGAAGGCTCAAGCATGGACCAAAGTATATTCAAGGCCGTGCTTATCCCCTATGCGGTAAATTATGTGCTGGACGAAAATATGGCAACCACCAGCAGGCTGAAGATATGCAAATACATCCAGCAAAATGCCAATA
>JBJFDX010000166.1:0-2259 GCA_051890235.1 Bacteroidaceae bacterium
TGAAGCAGAAATGTCTAACTTAAATGCTACTTTTTGTAGCGGAATCAACTATGAATATACGTAAGATACTGCTGGTGACATGCTTATCTGTGCCCATTGCCATGATGGCGGACACAAAGCCCAGAATCTATCTCAATCCCGGTCATGGTGGGTGGAGCCCCAACGACCGTCCGATGGCAACCATATCTCATCCGATGTTACCTGAGACAGGACGTCCTGATACTTGTGGCTTCTATGAGAGCAATACAAACTTGTGGAAGACAGAGGAAATGGGTAGAATATTGGCCGCAACAGGTCAGTTTACCTTGAAGTACAGCCGTCGTGCCAACGGACCTTATCCGTGGGTGAAGGGTGCCAGCAATGAGAAGCGTTATGACCGAACCTTGTCTGTGATAGCAGCCGAGGTGGACAACTACAGAGCTGATTATTTCATCAGCGTACATAGTAATGCGGCCGGTGACGGAGCCTTGGCCAACTATCCTCTTTACCTTTATCGGGGAACTGATGAGGAGAATGCTGTGTCGGGCAGTAAGGATATGTGTACCAAGATGTGGCCCTTCCATGTGGAGGCCATGAAGGCATCATTTGAATTCATGAGTCATTACTCCACAGGTACCAATATCAGGGGAGATAGGGATTTCTATAAAAACACTTGGACCAACGATAAGGGGTACCAGGGATATCTGGGAGTGCTGATGCATGGACGTCCCGGTTTCCTTGTTGAGGGGTATTTCCATACTTATCAGCCTTCTCGTCATCGAGCACTCAATCCTGACTGGTGCAGGATGGAGGGACGCAGATATGCTCGTGGCATCATTAACTGGTTTGGGATGGAAAGTGATTCTCTGGGTTGTATCATGGGTGCTGTGCGTAGCAGTTCGGAAAAGAGTGATGGGCTTAGCCCATATACATATAAGGCGGGAACGCAGGACGAGTATCTGCCTCTGAATGGAGCCACTGTTCGCCTAAAGGACAGTAAGGGAAATGTGCTGAAGGTGTATGAGGTGGACAATAATTACAATGGTATCTTCGTCTTTACAGATCTCACTCCGGGCACATACTACGTTGATCTTTATTGCCCTGGGTATCGTACGCAACAGGTGAAGTCCACCAGTACCATGTATAAGGTGATTGCCAACAAGACAACTTATAAGGTACACAAGATGGTTAAGGGTACCACCACTGAACTCACTCCTATCCCTGATGCCATCGAAGGCGTTGCGGAGGACAATGTTCCTATGTTGCTGGACAAGGTGACAGTAAGACTGTATGATACGTCGGGCAAACTGGTGCTGACCACTACACGTAAGGAACTGGACGAATGTCAATTACCTACCGGTGTATATGTAATGGAATGTGCTGGTCGTAGTGTGAAGTATTATCGGAAATAATATAGATAGGATTAGATGGCTTACGCCAGGCTTTCTGCGTTTATGGCAAGGAAAGTCTGGCGTACCATTTTCTTGTCGGTATGACCGTCTTTGCGTAGTGAACCATGAATTTCTGTGGCTCCTGTGGCTTCAAGAATCGTACGCGCATTCTCAGGCGTAACGCCACACCCGGGCAGGATGATGATGCGCTTTCTTGCTTGGCTCACAAGACCTTTCAGTAGTTCAAGGCCTTCGCTCACACAGGGCGCATGACCTGATGTCAGCAGTCTGTGGCATCCCAAAGAGATTATCTGCTCAAGGGCTTGAAACGGCTCTTTGCATTCATCAAAAGCACGGTGGAAAGTGATGCTCATGCCCTTGGCTTCGTTTATCAGCAGGCGACAGGTTTCTATATCAATCTCTCCTTCTGAAGTAAGGGCTCCGATGACCACACCAGCAACTCCCTTGGCTTGAGCCATACGGATAGCACGTACCATACATTCTGTTTCCTCTGGTGAATACACGAAGTTGCCTCCTCGTGGACGAATAAGTATATGCGTGCGTATTCCCATCTTGATGGCATAGTCAATCATCTCTGTCGATGGGGTTATGCCACCAATCTCCAGGTTCTGACACAGTTCCACCCGCTGGGCTCCGCCCTCGGCTGCTTCCCGAATGCTGTCGAGGTCTGCGCAACAAACCTCCAGCACCCTGTTTGTTTTGTTTCCTGTTTCCATATTGATGTCAAAGGTATGGCTTTTTCCTGATTTTGTCATTAACCCCGAATCGGTCATTAGCGTTATGATGATTACGGCTTATATTTTTGAGTAGATGTCTTTTTGTTTTGAGGGTGCAATGGAGTCCATCGTAATCTCAAAACGGGAAGACA
>JBJFDX010000167.1:0-2258 GCA_051890235.1 Bacteroidaceae bacterium
CCCTCCATACCCCGCTTAATAATTACTGTCTTTCGCTATTCTTTATTCAGCCTTTGCTACAGATGCCATGAAATCCTTGCAGGGCTTGAAATAAGGAATATCGTGTGCCTCGATAACCATAGTGGTGTTCTTGGAGATATTGCGAGCAGTCTTCTGGGCACGATGCTTGAGTGTCCAGGTTCCCCAACCGCGAATGTAAACGTTCTCCTTCTGTACGAGAGACTCCTTGATGGTGTCCACCATTCCCTCTACAGCAACAAGCACTGTGGCCTGGTCAATACCAGTCTTCTGGGCTACAATCTTTACCAGTTCAATCTTTGTCATTTTCGTTATACGTTTGTATGTTATGAAATGTGTGTCAAAAAACTCCGCAAAGGTACGCAAAGATTTAACGCTATCCAAGACATACACTAAAAAACCTCAGTATTTCAGCGTGGAAAATGGCATCTTATGGCACAAGAACAGCTGCAAAACCGCCATTACGGACCATATGTATGTCAAGTGTGCTATTTCTGTTCAGATGTGAATTTTGTTTTCTGTAATCCATTGCCTGTACCGAGGAGTTAATAGCATCAACAAACGAGGTTGTATTGTATGTCGTTCCCTCAGAAAGGAAATCGAGTTTGATGCTGATGTCTCGTGCTGTACCATTGGTAATGCCTCCTATATACCACTTGCTGCCCTTACGTCTTGCCACCACGGTATATTCGCCAAACTCAGCTGCAAGAACACGTGTCTCATCCCAGTTTACGGGACAGGAAGCAATATAGTCACGGCAATCGGGATACATATTATATAATGTAGGGTTATCGGCCAACATTTGCAGATTGGATTCAAACACGACATATAATGCCATTTGATATGCTCTTGTGCCGATGCTTGCGCTATTGGGGCGACGTGAACTATAGCATTCAGGTTGAGCGCTCAGCATAGCTCCAGGAGTGTAATCCATGGGGCCTGCAGCATTACGTATAGCAGGATAAAACGCACTGTTGCGAGGTGTGCATCCACCCATATATTCCATACCACGAACACCTTCAAAGGTAAGAACATTAGGATACTTGTACTCCAATCCGCTGGGGTGATAGGCACCATGATAGTCAACAAAGATATGATGCTCGGCTGCAGCCTTGGCCGTACGCTCATAGAAGCGGACCATCCACTGGTCCTGACGATCCATGAAATCAATCTTGACACCGGCAACTCCCCATTTCTCAAAAGTCTCAAACATCGTGGGATGCTTCTCCACCGTAAGCCAGGTGAGCCAAAGAATCACGCCGACATTCTTTGACTTGGCATAACTGATAAGCTCATGAAGGTCAATATCGGGATTTGGGGTGAAAGGATCGCGGGTAGATTTTGCCCAACCTTCATCCATCAGAATATACTCAAGACCATTGGCTGCAGCAAAGTCAACAAAATACTTGTATGTTTCGATATTGAGACCGCTTTTGAAGTTTACATCCGGGCCGTAAGGAATACTTCCATTCCACCATTCCCATGTGGTCTTTCCCGTACGTATCCACGAAGGATCGGCAATCTGACTGGCAGGAGCTAACCGCATGGGCATGGTATTGCAAGCCATCTGCTTGTCATCCTGAGTAATGTGAACATATCGCCAGGGGTAACTTCTGGAGCCTTCTGTTTCAGCAATATAGTCGGCGTCCTTGAGAATCTTCACACTACGGTCACCATCATCGCCAAACTCCAGAGGAACTTTAGGATGAACAGATGTGAGTGAATTATCGGCGTTACCCTTCATGAACATGCCGGGATAATCAAACAAATCGAATTCACTTACAAACATTTTCTGCTTTTTGCCTGCTATAACAAGAGGCAATTCACTCATGCGATCATCAGCTTTCCAAGAAGCACTTTGCACGTTGGTATACTCTTCCTCGCAACTGGTCTTGAATCCGCCAGGTTGTTGGAGTACAAGGCGTGTATCCTCCTTCAGTTGGATGTTGAAATCCTCGGATACAACCTTCACCCTACCCCTCAGATTTGTAATTATACGATATGCAAAACCATCATCATATACACGCCATTCCACAGAATAATTACCCTTCATATTCATGATGAGCGATGTGTAGTTGTTCTCTATCTGAGCATGTTTGAGAGCAAAAATTGGGGTAACGGTTTCCTTTATAGTCTTCACCTTCTTGCTCTTCATTACAGGATTGGTACCAATCGTGGCACAATCAAGTGTCATACGCAGATGACCTTTCTCTATAAGAGTCTCGCCATGACTTTCCACA
>JBJFDX010000168.1:0-8239 GCA_051890235.1 Bacteroidaceae bacterium
TAGCTGAGATTCCGCAAGTGCTCATCGAGTTTGATCCGAGCTATATGATCACTAAGGACTTGAAGATCTGGACTTCGTGGCGCTACTTCGGCAAGACTTATGCCAACATCAACGAGGCTTACTACTTCAACGGGCACTGGGAGACCTTCGGCGGCGTGAACTGGCAGGTCAACAAACGGCTGGCACTGGGTTGCGACGTGGTCAACTTCCTCAACCAGACAGGTGCCAAAGGTAGCATTGCTGGCGCTGAACTCATCACCAAGGAGGAGGCTCAGGGTATCAGTAACCAGATCATGACGGGCAGTTACCTGCGTCCCTTCACAGTGGAATTCAGCGCATCTTTGAAGTTCTGACACAAGAAATCAATGCGGAATAACGTTATACTTAATAGAACACAATAAAAAATGAAAACCAACAATGTGATGAAGGCTTGCTGTCTGATGATGGCTGCCATGATGATGCCTGCTTCCCTACAGGCACAGAACATGAGTGTAGAGCACAAGGGGGATACTGCTGTTATCCGGGTCAATCGCCCCACCCGTTACCTGCTCCTGCCTGTTCAGGAGGAGAAGGCCGAGGCTCGAGTGCTGCTTGATACGGGCAGTGATGCAGATACATGGATGGATGTTCGTCTGGCCCAGAATGGTGTGGATTACTTTGTTCCCTTTGCTCTGGGCGATGGGCAGACTGCCACGGTGAAGGTCCTTGGACTACCTCAGGATGCTCTGGCCCTGAGTCTGATGAAACTGAGTGATACCTTCGATACCACCAACACCGATACCTATCGTCCCTCGTATCACTTTACTCCTGCTTACGGATGGATGAATGATCCCAACGGCATGGTATACAAGGATGGCGAGTATCATCTCTATTTCCAGTATAATCCCTATGGCAGCAAGTGGGGCAACATGCACTGGGGGCATGCCGTGAGCCGAGACCTAATCCATTGGGAACAGCTTACTCCTGCCATAGCACGTGACACCTTAGGACACATTTTCTCAGGCAGTTCGGTGGTTGATGCCCGCAATACGGCAGGCTATGGCAAGGGTGCTATCATAGCCCTCTATACATCAGCCAGCGACAAGAACGGACAGATACAGTGCATGGCTTACAGTACCGACGAGGGACGTACCTTTACCAAGTATGAGGGTAATCCTGTGCTCACTCCCTTTGATGGATTGCGTGACTTCCGTGACCCCAAGGTATTCTGGTATGAGCAGGGAAAGTGCTGGTATATGATTGTCTCTGCCGATAAGGAGACACGCTTCTATAAGTCGAAGAACCTCAAGAAGTGGGACTATGTAAGTGCTTTCGGTAAGGGTATGGGACAGCAACCTTGCCAGTATGAGTGCCCCGACTTCTTCCAACTCCCCGTGAATGGTGATTCCAGGAACAAGAAGTGGGTGATGATTATGAACATCAATCCCGGATGCCTGTTCGGAGGCAGTGCCACAGAGTACTTTGTGGGAGACTTTGATGGCAAGAACTTCGTATGTGCCGATGCCCATGAGGCTAAGTGGCTTGACTACGGCAAGGACCACTATGCCACTGTGACCTTCTCAAACACAGGTGAGCGGGTGCTTGCTATGACCTGGATGAGCAACTGGCAGTATGCCAATCTCACTCCTTTCAAGCAGAACCGTGGTGCCAACGGACTTCCTCGCGAATTGAAACTCTTTGAGTTGGACGGCAAGTATTACGTGCAGGAGGGAGTGGCCCCTGAGGTGTTTGCTCTGCGTCGGGAGACCAAGGACTTGGGCACCCTGAGCGTAGAGGGAGATAAGACCTTTACAGGGGTGACTGCTCAGATGAACGGCGCTTTTGAGATAGAGGCCGAGGTAACTGCTGATGCTCAAGGTATAGCAGGCATCGAACTCTTCAACGGCAAGCAGGAGCGTACCCTGGTGTATGTGGATATGAAAAAGGGTAGGCTGGTGACCGACCGCACAGAGAGCGGACTGACCGATTTTGGCAAATATGCCGAACCTCATCATATAGAGCGGGCTTGGGACAAGCAGCGTGAGGAGCAGTCTCTGAAGCCATTCCGAATGGAGAACGCCATCCATTACAAGAACGACTTCGCCATGGGCACATGGGCTCCCTTGAGTCTCTGCGGAGGAGGGAAGCAGACGTTCCATGTGGACATCTTCTGCGACAAATCCTCTATTGAGGTCTTTGTGGACGGCGGTCGCATAGCCATGACCAACTTGATCTTCCCTGTTGCTCCCTACGAGCATGTCCGGCTGTACAGCCAGGGAGGACAAGCCACCTTCCGGAATGTGAGAGTACATAAATTGTCATTATAAGAACCTAATAAACATAGATTAGCATATGAACTCAAGAAAGTTAGCTCTGATTCCATTGATGTTTTGCTTCTTTGCCATGGGATTTGTGGACCTGGTGGGCATTGCCTCCAATTATGTCAAGGAAGATCTGCAGTTGTCCGACTCGATGGCCAACGTATTTCCTTCATTGGTTTTCTTCTGGTTTCTCATCTTCTCAGTGCCTACGGGCATGCTGATGAACAGGATAGGACGCAAGCGCACAGTGCTCCTCTCTCTGGCGGTGACCCTTGTCTCTCTGTTGTTGCCCATCCTGGATGAGGGTTTTGCCATCATGTTGGCATCCTTCTCCCTGCTGGGTATAGGCAATGCTCTGATGCAGACCTCGCTCAATCCTTTGATATCCACGGTTATCAAGGGCAATCATCTGGCTTCCACTCTTACCTTCGGACAGTTCGTCAAGGCCATTGCTTCCTTCCTGGCTCCATATCTGGCCATGTGGGGTGCTGTGGAGGTTCTTCCCTCGTTTGGTTTGGGTTGGAGAGTTCTCTTTGTCATCTATCTGGTGGCTGGTGTCCTCGCCACTCTGTTGCTGGCTGGAACTCCCATCGAGGAGGAGCCCGTGGATGGCGTGTCATCGGTGGGTGACTGCCTGAAACTTCTGGGCAAGCCCGTGGTGCTCCTTTCCTTCATAGGCATCATGTGCCATGTGGGTATTGATGTAGGTACTAACACCACCGCCCCCAAGATTCTGATGGAGCGCTTGGGATGGTCTCTCAACCAGGCTGCTTTTGCCACCAGTCTCTACTTCATCTTCCGCACTCTGGGTTGTCTCACCGGATCTTTCTTTCTGAGGGTCATGCGCACGCGTACATTTTTTATTATTAGTGTCGTACTGATGGCACTCAGCATGGTGGGTCTCCTCATGGGTGAGAGCAAGGTAGTGCTCTATGTAGCCATTGCCTTGGTTGGCTACGGCAACTCCAACGTCTTCCCCATGATCTTCTCTCAGGCTCTGCTGGCCATGCCTGAGAAGAAGAACGAGGTGAGCGGACTGATGATCATGGGCCTGTTCGGCGGCACTGTCTTCCCCTTGCTGATGGGTTTTGCCAGTGATGCTGTGGGGCAGATGGGCGCTGTGGTGGTAATGGCTATCGGCGTGCTCTATCTGGCAGCCTATATTCGCAGGATAACGGCATGATGTGATATAGAGACAGATACTAAAAAACAAACTGATATAATGTATAGAGATATGGAGAATGGATATGTGGTGGGACTGGGAGAGATCCTGTTTGATGTGTTCCCTACTGGGTCTAAGCTGGGAGGTGCTCCGGCCAATTTCGCTTTCCATGCAGGGCAGCACGGCATGCGCTCTGTGGCTGTGAGCGCAGTGGGTAATGACATTCTGGGTGATGAGGCCATACGGCTCCTGAAGCAGAAGAGCCTGCAGTATGAATTGCCAGTGGTGGACTATCCTACGGGCACGGTACAGGTAACCCTTGACAAGGAAGGTGTACCATCCTATGAGATCAAGCGTAATGTGGCGTGGGACAATATTCCCTTTACTGAGGACATTCAGAAGATAGCCGAGCACACACGTGCCGTTTGCTGGGGATCACTGGCACAGCGGGATGAGGTGAGCCGTAATACCATATACAGTTTCCTAGACCATACTCCGCAGGATTGCCTGAAGATATTCGATATCAACCTGCGTCAGAATTTCTACAGCAAGGATATCATCAGCGAGAATCTGCGACGTTGCAATGTACTCAAGATCAATGATGAAGAGCTAATCACCATAGGCCGTCTCTTCGGCTATCCCGGACTGGACATGGAGAACAAGTGCTGGCTCATACTGGGTAAGTACAATCTGGACATGCTTGTACTCACCTGTGGCGTAAACGGCAGCTATGTCTTTGCACCAGACTTCAAGTCTTTCCAGGACACACCTCAGGTGAAGGTGGCCGATACCGTGGGCGCAGGAGACAGCTTCACTGGTACCTTCTGTGCCGGCATCCTCAAGGGGAAGAGCATCACCGAGGCTCACCGTCAGGCTGTGCAGGTAAGTGCATATGTGTGCACTCAGAGCGGAGCTATGCCTGAGTTGCCCTGCGAACTCAAGCTGTAAGAGGCTGTCCATGGAACTCTTCTGGAAAAAACAAGGGGCGGCAGCAGGCTGTCTTGGACTTTTTTCTGTATCTTTGCCCAGTCATGCTTGCCGGGGAGTGTCACGGGGTCAGGCATTGACGTTCAGAGAACAAACAAAAAGGATAAGTTATATGAAGACAAGACATTTCATGATTGCCCTGCTGACCATGCTCAGTGGAGCATTCGGCACACAGAGTGTGACGGCACAGTGTGCCTCTCAGGGTCAAGGTTGTCCCCGTCAGGGACAGACCTGTTGCTCTGCCAAGAGTTGCAACAAGAAGAGTAAAGCCATTGCTGCCACATCCAATGTGGTACAGTTGAGCGACACCCTCACGGGCACCAACATCTTCAAGCAGATAGTGGCTCGATATAAGGGTCAGCCTGTGCTGGTGGACTTCTGGGCCACCTGGTGCGGTCCCTGCCGTATGGCCATGAAGACCATTCAGCCTCTTAAGGAGGAACTCTGGGGCAGATGTGCATTCGTGTACGTCACTGGTCCCTCTTCTCCAAAGGCTACATGGACGAGTATGATCAAGGATATACATGGTGACCACTTCTACGTGAGCGAGGCACAGTGGGCCACACTCACCAAGCAGT
Organism: Bacteroidaceae bacterium; assembly: GCA_051890235.1. Classification (GTDB taxonomy): domain Bacteria; phylum Bacteroidota; class Bacteroidia; order Bacteroidales; family Bacteroidaceae; genus Physcousia. Next base: position 5,028 of record JBJFDX010000168.1, read on the forward strand.
TCCAAGTACAGGGAATCCCAGCCTATATCGTGGTAGATGCCAAAGGTAAGGTGCAGCAGAAGCATATCGGCTTCCCCGGTGAGGATGTGCTGCGTGACGAACTGATGCCTCAGAAGAAGGCAAACTGAGAATCATCGCCCTAAAGGGTATTCATGGGGAAGGCCCGTCATCTGAGTAAGTGCGCTCAGGTGACGGGCCTTCTTCGTTCCAAGGTGTCCTAATATGGCAGATGTGCTAAATTATTTAACCTTTCTGCCAACGAAGAAGGACTTTTTGTCCATATCTGTCTTGCATGACCCACTGGCACACCCCTTGCAATACTATAGGGTGAAGCCCAAAGCCAGGGGCGAGGCTAAACAACCCCGAGGCTGGGACAAGGAATATAAATGAACTTAAAATATAATTGGAGGTAAAAGCTATGTTGTTAGTACGTAGAAACAATGATTCTGATTGGTTGACCAACTGGTTCAATGACGGTTTCTTTGGAAACGAGTTTGTTCGCCCTGCTGTGGCAAGCACTCCTGCTGTGAACGTAAAGGATGACGCAAAGGCTTACACCATGGAGATTGCTTCTCCAGGCCTCAAGAAAGAGTTTGTGAGGGTCAACGTGGATAACGAGGGCAATCTGCACATCGCTCTGGAAGCAAAGATGGAACACAAAGGAGAGGATAAGCACGAACATTATCTGCGTCGCGAGTTCTCCTACAGCAATTTTGAGCAGACGTTCACCCTGCCTGAGGATGTCGACAAGGAGAAGATCTCTGCCAAGGTGGCTGATGGCGTGCTCACCGTGGTTCTGCCTAAACTGGAACCCAAGGAAGAGCCCAAGACACAGCGCATGATAGAAGTTTTGTAATCCTGGTTCATATAGCATCGTCTCTCCAGAACTTTGCAGGGGAGACTGCCGATACCAGGCAGACAGCAAGCGGATGGCAAGCATCACATGATGCGGCCATCCGCTTTTTCCGTCTTCCTTCACTCTGCAGGAACAATCTGGTTCTCTCTATTTCGCAGTAAAACTGGTCAGGTTGTTGGTGGTGCTTGGGGTGCCACCGATGTAGAGGCCGTGGAAGGACTCTGTGGCATCGCTGGGGGCTGTGGTTCCGTACTTTATGCTGTAGGTGGAGCCCTTCACCATACCTGTGGCGGTAAGCAGCGAACATGTGCTGCTCACGTTTCCTTCAAAGGAGTAGGTCACCAGTGCATGGCCATTGCTGTCGGTGAGGGTATAGTATCGGCCGGTCTGATAACTGAGGGTTGAGGTGACAAAAGCATAGCCCTGGGATGCTGAACTGAGCGAACTGTTGCTGGAACCACCCTGAGTGCCTCCTGCACTGATGGCAATGCCCTTGCCGCTGATTTGGATATAGGAGTTGTTGTCACAGTCTATTCCCATCTCGGGGGCTCCTCGTGTGGTGTAGGTGAATACGGTGCCGTTACCTATGACCACGGCCCCCGTGCGACCATAGTTGGAATCAATGGCATCATTGCCTGTGGAGTAACAGATGGTGATGCCTCCGTCGAAGATTATCTGTCCGCTGCTGTTGATAGCGTCATCATAGGCCTTGATATAGTGGTGACCGCCTGCGATGGTGATATTGGCTTTCGACTCGATACCCTCGGCTCCGTCGGTTTGTGTAGTGATGTTGCTCTCTCCTCCATAGAGCGTGATGTTGCCCAGGGCCTTGATGGCTTTGGCTGATGAACCACCGCTGGTGGTGCCTCCGCCTCCTCCTGGCCAGAAGCCTCCTCCACCGGGTCTTCCGGCAGTGTTGCTACTGCTTCCTGTGGTGGAAGAACTTCCTGTAGTGGAAGCCTTCAGTAAAGGTCCGCTGCCTGTGGCTTCATCTCCCAGGGTGAAAATCCCGTCACTCTTGATACACTTGCCTCCTGCTCCTGTGCTGTTGAGGGTAATCTCCCCACCTGCCAGGCAGATGGCCTGGTCGGCACTGATGCACTTGGAGGTCTGGCTGTCAGTGCCCACGGTGAGCACACCTCCCGAGTTGGTGATGCTGATGTTGCCTGCCAGAATGTCTACCGTGTTGTCGGCCTTCATGCCCTTGCTGCCCTGTCCGCTCATGGTGATGAGCAGGGTGGAAGTCCCCTTCGTTTCATCGATGTGCAGGATGCTGTCGGCCTTCAATCCTGACACATCATCAGCAGTACAGTTGATATGGAAGGAACCTCCCTGGATGTATAGCGAGCCATCGGGGTAGTCCTCCTCATAAGGGTCATCGCCGCTGAACTCGGCCTGAATGCCGTCATCAGCCACATTGTCGATGTTTACAGTGAAGCCCCCTGCCAGGAAGTACTGCTGGCAGTGGATGCCATCGCCCTTGGCTCCCAGGATGTTGATTACTCCTTCTGACTTCTTCAGTTGGATATACTCCTTGGCACTGATGGCATGCTTGGTGTTTCCTGTGACGTTGAGTGTACCGCTCTTGTCTATCTCGAGATGCCCACGGCAGTAGAGTGCGGCTTTCCAGTCCCCGCCCTCTCCGTCAGTGAGTGTGTTGGTGGTACCTTTCTTCAGCTCCAAAGCGATACGCTTGCCACACTCGATGTCAATGGCAGGTCCGCTGGGATTGGTAATGCTCACGTCGTTCAGGATGATGGTGGACTTGTACTGACCATTGTAGAGGAACGAGCCTTGAGAAGTTCTGCCCGTCAGTTCGAAGGACATCTCCACATCGGTGTTGTCATTGTTGACGGTCACATTTGCACCCTCCACGCTCACCGTGACCCCTTGCAGGAAATAGGGGTTGACGATGGTCACGGATGACTCGTTGTAGTTGACTTGGAAGGCTGATGGGGTATCGGCATAACTCATAAGCTCGATGCTGTCCCTATGAATCTGTACCGTGTGTGTACCGCTGACGAGCACCAGATGGGTAAGGTCATCGCTGAAGTTCATCTCCTCTATGCTGCTCACTGGCGCGCAGTCTGTAATGCCGTCGGTGCGTGTAATCATGAGTGCCTTCTGTGCCCATGCTGTGCAGGTCATCAGACATAGGGTGAGTGACAGGATTGCATGTTTCATGGTCTTACTTTACGCGTCTCCTTGCCCGCCTTGATGATGAGTATCTGGTTCTTCTCGTTCCCTTTGGCACGTGTGCCATCCAGCAGGAAGATGCGCTGAGGCACTTCTTTGCTGTTCCCGGGGGACAGAGCAATGCCCGCAGCGATTTCCTCCGTCAGGGTGAACTTCATGG
>JBJFDX010000169.1:0-2255 GCA_051890235.1 Bacteroidaceae bacterium
GATTCAATAACAGCCGTAATAACCAAAAACGGCATAATGATTTTCGTATGAAAGAAAAGAAGAAAGTGGTGGTTGCCTTCAGCGGCGGCCTTGATACCAGTTACACCGTAATGTATCTGGCTAAGGAAAAAGGGTATGAAGTATACGCTGCATGCGCCAATACCGGAGGATTCAGTCCAGAACAGCTGAAGACCAACGAGGAGAATGCCTACAAACTGGGCGCCACCAAATATGTCACTTTGGATGTCACAAAAGAGTATTACGAGAAATCGCTCAAATATATGGTTTATGGAAATGTGCTCCGAAACAACTGCTATCCTATCAGCGTCAGTTCGGAACGCATCTTCCAAGCGCTGGCCATAGCACGATATGCCAAGGAGATAGGCGCAAGTGCTATAGCACATGGCAGTACGGGTGCCGGCAACGACCAGATACGTTTCGACATGACCTTCCTCGTGATGGCCCCCGGCGTGGAGATTATCACGCTCACACGTGACGGCAACCTCAGTCGCAAGGAAGAAATTGACTATCTGAACAACAATGGTTTCTATGCTGACTTCACCAAACTGAAGTATTCCTACAATGTCGGCATCTGGGGAACCAGCATCTGTGGAGGAGAAATTCTCGACAGTACACAGGGCCTGCCCGAAAGCGCATACCTGAAACATCCCACCAAACAGGACACGGAAATCCTGTCTTTGGGATTTGAAAAGGGAGAACTGACAAGCGTCAACGGACAACACTACGATGACCGCATAAAGGCCATACAGGCCGTAGAAGAAATCGGCGCAGCCTATGCCATCGGACGTGACTGCCATGTGGGAGACACCATTGTGGGCATCAAGGGCCGTGTAGGTTTTGAAGCAGCAGCCCCCATGCTCATCATCGGTGCCCATCGTTTCCTGGAGAAGTACACTCTGAGCAAATGGCAACAATACTGGAAAGATCAGGTGAGCAACTGGTATGGCATGTTCCTGCATGAAAGCCAATATCTGGAACCCGTCATGCCCGATATCGAAGCCATGCTCACCAGCAGCCAGCGTAACGTAACCGGCACCGTAACTTTGGAGTTACGTCCTTACAGTTTTCAGACCGTAGGTTGTGACACACCCAATGACCTGGTGAAAAACAAACTGGGAGAATATGGAGAAGGAGCCAAAGGCTGGACCAGCGAGGAGGCAAAAGGATTTATCAAGGTGACAAGCACACCTCTGCGTGCCTATTACCTTGCCCACCCCGATGAAGAAAGATAATATGATAAAAGTAGGTATACTGGGAGCAGCTGGCTACACAGGAGGCGAACTCATCCGCTTGCTCATCAATCATCCACAAGCCGAAATCGTATTTGCCAACAGCGAGAGCAATGCAGGCAATCTTATCTGTGATGTACACGAAGGACTCTTGGGAGAGACCGACATGCGCTTCACTGCCGAGATGCCCTTTGAAGAGATTGACGTGGTATTCTTCTGCTTTGGTCATGGCAAGAGCAGAGCTTTTCTGCAGGAGCACACGATACCCAGCCACGTGAAGATTATCGATCTGGCACAAGACTTCCGCATTGCAGGAGAGCACGATTATGTGTATGGACTTCCCGAGACTCACCGCAAAGAGATCAGTACATGCAATCATCTGGCCAACCCCGGATGCTTTGCCACCTGCATCCAATTGGGACTCCTGCCAGCCCTAAAGGCAGGAATCATCAGTGGGGACATACACACTAACGGTATCACGGGCAGCACAGGAGCAGGACAGAAGCCTGGCGCCACCACACATTTCTCGTGGCGTAACGACAACATTTCCATTTACAAGACCTTCACACATCAGCATCTGCATGAGATACAGCAAACCATACATGAGTTGCAACCGCAATACGATGGCCACATGTATTTTATCCCCCAGCGCGGATGTTTCACCAGAGGTATCTTCGTGACGTCCTATGCACATTGCGATACACCCATAGATGAAGTAAGGACCATCTACGAGAACTACTATCGGGATGCGGCTTTCACCCATGTGGTCAACACATCTCCCGACATGAAACAGGTGGTCAATACCAACAAGGCACTGGTGTATGTGGAACGTTATGCTGACCAACTGCTCATGGTGTCCTGCATAGACAACCTTCTGAAGGGAGCCGTAGGACAGGCAGTAGAGAACATGAACCTGATGTTTGGATTGCCTGAGGACACAGGACTGCGCCTCAAGGCTTCGGCTTTCTGAACATTATAAGACACAAAAAACGATTACTCCAACAA
>JBJFDX010000170.1:0-2255 GCA_051890235.1 Bacteroidaceae bacterium
CAATTGCCAATCACACATATACGCTTGTTCCATCCCAGTGCCATTAGATGGGCTTTCTCGCTCTCCGCCGTAGCATGCAGCATGTCAGCCATACGGAGAACCCTGCGCTGATAGAGCAGGATGGCGGGCAGTTTCCTTGTCCAGTAGTGACGCTTCATAATCCAAGGCTCCAGCATTCCGTGCGGTGTATAGACCACCTTATATCCAGCCTCTTTTGCCCACAGTGTAACCAATGAACATAGTGGAGTCCAGCAGCAGTTCACATGCACTACATCCGGTTTCACCTCCTCCAGCACATTCATGAACTCCCTTTTACAGGTATTCCACGGGAGCCACTTATTCGCTACATAATGCACTGTGCAACTATCCAGCGACCTCTCATTCTCAGAGCGATGTGTCACCACATGAAGCTCACACAAGGCACCCAAATCATGAGTCAGCAGTTGCATGTACGCCCCGACTCCTCCAGAATTCTCGTCAATGGACGGGATATAGTGCAGTATTTTCATCATGCAGCCCTCCTTTCTTCCTCAAGGCAAGGCTGCAGAAGGAGAAGTACTAACCGTTTACCCCCCCCTAAGAGTACAAATTCAGGCTTTTCACCCTTACCCAATATCCATCTATACAACAGCTCAAAGCGTTCAGCCACAGCTTCCACAGAGTAACGGGCCTCCATCAGCTTTCTTCCATTATCCCCCATCAGGGTCAATTGTTCGTCAGATGCTTCCAGCGCCTTCTCAACAGCCTCAGTGATAGTCTCCTGTGAGTATTCCACCCACCAGCCACATTCACACTCATTCAGTTCCCTCCATGGTGAACCTGTTGTTGCGATGCAAGGAATATGCCTTACCAAACCTTCCAATATCACATTCCCCAGATTCTCAAACTCACTGGGCATAGCCAATATGGAGCACGAAGCCAAAGCCTTGTCTTTCTCTTCTCCATTAAGGAATCCGGCAAAGACAACATTCTTCAGTCTTAACCGTTCCACCTCCTTCTTCAAAAAAGCCTCATACGCTTCATCGCCTCCACCGATGATGAGCAACTCAGCATTTTGCGCCTTCTTACCCAGTTCTGCGAAAGCATGAATCAATCCCTCCACATTCTTGCGTGGAGACAATCTGCCCAGGTAACCTATTCTTCGGATATTGTCTTCCTTCCTGAAGGGATAATCTTTTATCTCTACAGGGTTAGGGATAATTGCGATAGAAGCTGTCACTCCAAGATTACGGCAATGCACCATTTCATCTTCGCAAGTCACCTGGACACAAGCTGCCTTGTTCAAGTCTTCCAAAAGCCTCCATTTCAATGACAGTTTCTTGAAGAAAGTGTTAGCCTTTGCAATATCTTGTGGGTAAAGCATACCACGCGGAGTAATCAGATAGGGTTTACCCTTCTGCTTCGCTACATCAGCGATCGCATACGTAGGATATTGCCATACACCTTGAGCATGATAAATATCATATTCACCCAGTTGACGCATATCCCTTTTCAGCTTAGGCGAATAACAAATCTTAGGTACGACAGGAGATGCTGTATAATGTACTGGCACCTCCGTACCTCTCAATTTACCGCCCTCAGACAATGGGAACTGTATCAGCTCCGCATCCACGCCTCTATCTCTCAACCCCTTTAGGGTAAGATATGTACTCATGGCAGGACCTCCTGCGTTTGAGTCGAATGTTCCGAAATGTAAAACTTTCATGTCAATATACAAATCCTTTTTCTCTGTTCATATACTTTGCTTCTTTTGGAATCCCCTTAATCCTTTTGGCAGGTACACCGCCATACAGCGAGTAAGACTCTTCCATTGGCTTGTTCAGTACCGCACCAGCTGCGAGCACCGAATGTTCAGGCAGTGTCGCCCCGCCCAGAATCTTCACACCCGTAGAGACAAAACAATAGTCACCGATGGAGATGGGATGGCTGTCTTGTCTGCCTGCATACACATCGATGGAGTGCGTGAGTAACTGGGAGTAATATCCCGCTATAGTCACATGGTGACCTATGTGAATCGAGTTAGTACAGTCAATGTGATGATGCTTCGTTATGGCAGACTCATCATCAATGATGAGTTCGCTTCTCCTGGCCTCATCGTGAGCGAAATGCTTGGATTCAGTCTGAGTCGGGAAGCCCGTTATCCAGTTGCTACGCCCGATATGCACGTTCTTGCCTAATACCATACGATCAAGGTTGACAGCCACTGTGAAGTGACCAATCGAAGCTCCCTCATCCAACTTCAGATACTTGGGATA
>JBJFDX010000171.1:0-2246 GCA_051890235.1 Bacteroidaceae bacterium
ACACCCTGACATGAACATAGAACAGGAAATTCTGAACATCAAGAAAGATCTGAGAGCAAGCATGAACGGCATTCTCTCTGCACGTATGAGAGAGGCTGGGCTCCCGTACAAACTGGTTTTTGGAGTGGAACTCCCCCGGCTGCAAAGTATTGCATCAGAATACACCCCCGACCGTCAGTTGGCTCAACAACTATGGAATGAAAATATTCGCGAAACACGCTTGCTGGCTTGCATGCTTATGCCCGCAGAAAAATTCTCGCATGACCTGGCTGACATATGGGGCGAAGAAATTCCCACCGTGGAAGTAGCTCAGATAATGGCGACACATCTCATGCCCAAAATGCGCATGGCATGTGGAATCTCATTTGAATGGATTGCCTCAGACAACGCCATGAAACAGATATGCGGATTCCTATGTGTAGCCAAACTACTCCAACAAGGTGCCCAAGTAGAAACGCGATCTCTCAACGAACTGGAAAATCATGCACAGGCACTCAGAGAAAGTGCATCTCCAAGTCTCAAGAAAGCCATAATGGCAGCACTCACATGGAAAGAAGAATATGAGAAGCGTATGAAAAACCAGCAAGAAAAAGGCTCCAACCAAAAATAAAGCCCTACCTTTGTAACTGGTATGCACGATGCAGATGATATCTTAGCCTCTGCCGCACAACGACTGACAGACTTTCTGACAGCCAGGAACATGCGCAAGACGCCCGAAAGACATGAAATCCTGAGGGCGGCATGCCGAATACCCGGAATCTTCACAATAGACCAACTTGATGAACAGATACGTCAACAGGGGAGGCTACAAGTAAGTCGCACCACCCTATTCAACAATCTGGAAACATTGGTGGAAGCACAGTTACTCATCAAGCATACACTGGCACGAGCCGCTCACTACGAACTCAACATGAAACCCACACCCAAAGCATATCTGGTGTGTGACCATTGCAGAAAGGTGGCTAAACTGGAGCGCAGAGAGCTGGAAAAATATCTGGCCGCAGTCAGAAGCAAGTCCTTCGTAGTACAACAGCCGGTCCTCTATCTGCATGGACTATGCCGCAAGTGCTATATGGAACAAATAAGAAAAGTAAAACAGACAAATAAGCAGACCCATGACTAAAGGAAAAGTAGACGCCTTGCTCGGAATCGTATTCGGAGATGAGGGCAAAGGAAAGGTAGTGGATGTATTCACACCACGCTATGATGTAGTGGCACGCTTTGCAGGAGGCCCTAACGCGGGACACACAATCATATTCGAAGGAAAGAAATTTGTACTGAGAAGCATTCCCTCTGGCATCTTCGACGAGGGCAAACTAAATATCATCGGTAATGGTTGTGTGATTGCACCGGACCTGTTTGCGGCCGAAGCTCACGAACTGGAATCAGCAGGATACGATCTGAAGAGCCGACTGCACATCAGCAAACGTGCTCACCTCATTCTACCAACCCATCGTGTCCTTGACCGCGCCTACGAAGCAGCCAAAGGCAAGAACAAAGTGGGCACAACAGGAAAAGGTATCGGGCCCACATACAGCGAAAAGGCAAGTCGAACGGGATTACGCGTGGGAGACATTTTGGACAACTTCGCACAGAAATACGAAGCACTCAAAGCACGCCACATGCAGATTCTGAAAGATCTAAATTTCACAGACTTCGACATCACGGAGGAAGAAAAATTGTGGATGAATGGAGTAGAATACATGCGTCAGTTCCCACTCACCGATACAGAAATAGAACTCAACAAGGCACTGGACGAAGGCAAGAACGTGTTAGCGGAAGGAGCACAAGGCACGATGCTCGATATTGACCATGGCACCTATCCGTTTGTAAGTAGCAGCAACACGGTATGCGGAGGAGTATGTACAGGTCTGGGGATCGCACCCAATCGCATAGGAGAAGTATTCGGTATATTCAAGGCATACAGTACTCGTGTGGGTGCAGGACCATTCCCCGTAGAGCTCTTTGACCAGACTGGCGATCTCATAAGAGAAATAGGACACGAATACGGTGCCGTAACAGGACGTAACAGACGATGCGGATGGCTTGATTTGGTAGCTCTGAAATATGCTATTATGGTCAATGGTGTAACACAGCTCATCATGATGAAGAGTGATGTACTGGACAGCTTTGACTCCATCTGCGTATGTACAGCATACGAGAAGGATGGCATAAAGACCACAGACATGCCTTATGACACCGAAGGATGGAAAGCTGTGTATGAAACATTGCCAGGATGGAAGACC
>JBJFDX010000172.1:0-2242 GCA_051890235.1 Bacteroidaceae bacterium
TTCCACTCTGTGACAGAGCAAGACAGCCTCTTCTTGGAGATAGCCATGAGAGCCTTGACAGAAACGTTTAACTTAGGTGTTGTGGTCACCACACCATTCTCCTTAGAAAGTTCCAGACTGGTAACCTGAAGCATAGGCAAGGTTCCTCCCAAGGTTACCTGATAAGGCGTGGCATCGGGAGACATAGGCATCTTCTGCCACTGGCCCAAGGGAATGCCCTCTGAACTTAATGGAAGATAAGCGGGATAAATCTCATAGGTACCGTTCTCGGGAACGTAATCGAGGTTGAGTCCTAAATAACTGTATCCGAAACCAGACTTCAGCGAACGGGCAGCGATACCATAGCATGGGTACTCGGCACCTGTGCTCACATTACGAAGGATGGCTCCAAGGTCAGCATTCACTGGAACCACAGAGGAACCGCAGAATGAACCTGCAAGCAGATAACGGGTGCCACGCGAAACGGTACCCGAGACCTCTACATCCTGTGCAGAACAAAGGACAGCGCTACACTTTCCCTGAGAACACTCCACGAGGCCCAGAGCAGACATAGAGACATCCACCTTTGAACCTCCCTTGGCTGGCTGAATGCCCACGATAATACTCTGCCCCTGGTCATAAGCCTCGGAACGAATACTGCCACCCGTGCCATGGTACTGAGGATGCAAAGGATCGTTACCGACCACCAGGTAATAACCGTTGGCCATACCACTCCAACCCCAGTTGAAATGGAAATAGCCTTTTCCATCAAAACCATCACAGATGAAGGAATGTCCCTCATTACTGCGTGTGTGAGCACTATAGAACATGGGGCGTCCCTGTGACAATTCATCCAAAAGAATCTTCTGCCACTCGTCATCAGTACATACGGCACGATAGGTCTGCTTCATGCCCTTGTCATAACCGAAATAGTTGATCATGGCAGCAGCGGCATCAGAATCATAGGATCCGCTTCCCTTCTCATTATAATTCATATCCACGGCCACACCGCAATGGTACATCAGCAAGGATACGGCATCGGCCTCTTCATCAGTAAAGGGCGTGGTCTCGGTCTCCGAGGAACCATCTATGGCATGCTCTCCATAGCAGTCCTTCATCTTGTCCCAGGGATAGACCGTATTGCCGAAGTCGGCAGAAAGGGTATGACCCGTGGTAGCCTTGAAACTGTGCGAACCACTGCCTTTGGCAGGATACTTCCAGAAGTACATCAGCTGAGCCATGGCTGTTGCCACACAACCCACAGGCATATTCTTCTGCATCTTCTCCACACAGAGTCTGTTGTAAGGATCCATCTGGTCCCACTTACTGGTAACAAGGGGTGCCACAGCATTTCCTTGAATGGGAGCCTTCATGGGCTTAGAGGAGCGGATAGACTGCAGAGAACTCTCCTCATAATAATCAAGCCAGGCACGCACCTGGGCAGGCATACGGTTCACATCAAAGTCATTGATGCCATATGCCATCACAGCAGGCAACAAGTCATCGGCACCCATAATGACAGAACGGCCATCATCGGTGCTGCGGAAGACGTAGAACAAATTTAAGTCTTGCTGCTCTGCCGTATGTACCAACCGCATTCGTTCCTTATGAACACCTGCCACCTTCATCTTTCCTGTGTTCAGGCGAGCCAAGGCTGCTTCAGGAGTCAACTGTTCGGCAACCACAGGAACAGAGCATACCAGCAGAACTATCAGCAGGAAAAAGACTTTTCTCATAGATAACATATACATAAAAAAATGGAAAAAGTAAGCAAAGGGGAGCACCCAGAAGCGCTCCCCCTCTCTTGATTATCGCTTGCAGCTAAGAGCACTCATTACTCCTCGCCAACATAACTTGATACCACGAAATAATCGGGATAGATACCGAAGCTACCTGCTGATACAGTCCACTTGAAACCGAAGTAGAAGACATCGGAACCATCATCCCAAGCACCGGGCATGAAGCGGAATATGCTCTTTTCGTCTGTGGTTACAGCAGATACCATACCATAAGTGGGATGCACATATCCCGTGGTGTACTTGTCGCTCATCACGAACACCTGATCAGGATTGGTTTCAGTGCTGCGATCCCACTTAAAGGTCATGGGATAACCTGCGAGCCACTCAGAGAAGCGGTACTGGTTGAGCATGGGAGAGTATTCCATCACATCCTCCCAACTTGCTTCGAAGAAGTTGCTGTAATAAACACCCTCGGCAAAAGGAACATAGTCCTCACGCATGATGGAGAGGTCGATGATAGGCAC
>JBJFDX010000173.1:0-2224 GCA_051890235.1 Bacteroidaceae bacterium
GGGAAATAGTTCTCTGTCAGACTTGCATACAAGTAGTATTTCCCTTCCTGCTGTTCTATCCTGTGCCCCTTGAATTTTGCAAGACCCATTCTCTTGAATATCTTCCACGTTTCATCTGTGAAATTGTCTGAGAAGAAGAACTGGTCGTTTATCACTTGGAAAGGCTTTTCTATGTTTCTCCCCAGATAGTAACTGCCGTTGTATGATACGGAGCTCCGGTTTGCCTGCATCAATTCCGTTCGGTTTATATACATCCCGCCATTCCATTTGTAATTGGAATAATCCCGCCATTCTTTATTCTGATAACGCTCGTAGTGTATGACGTGATTGTTCTGTAGAGGTTCACCCAATGCAAACTGAGGTGCTATACCGAATTCCGGATTGGCCACAACTGCCAGCATGGCTTCCTTGGCATCCAACACCATATAGGGTTCCTTGTCCGTCACAAATTCCGCCTCGGCAAGGTTGAGTGTATGCAACTGGCCCGTGCTGCATCCATCCTCCTTGTATCCTGCCATTCGGCGCAGGATTCTGATATTGGCAGAGTTCAACTTGCCCTTGATGACCAGATGGGTACATGTATCTATTTGGGCGGAAGTCAGGGCCTTCGACAGATTGCCTGGTTTTGATACAGAAACTGCAGTCTGTGCTGATGACATCATCGCACAGAGAATAAGATTGAGGCAGAAGACGATTTTTATTTGATTATTTTCATTTTGTGTATAATAATAGGTTATAGATACTTGAGTTTTTGTGTGAGTTTCATTCCGTTTCTTGGCAAAGGTAAAAAAAACAGACATACGAAATTAGCAGGTTCTCTTAAATAATGTTAATCGGATGTGTTGCTTTCGGACTTTATTGTCGATAGATGGAATTTCTACTCGTTCCAGAGCAGACCTCCCTGCGAGGATTGTCCCTGTGCATGAACGAGGATTCCTCCCGAGAATGAGTTGTTGTATAGGGTAATCTTCGCCTCACCGTTTGCATCCAGTTTTACATATGGGTTCCAGTAGAGAGTGCGCCTGGCATCCACCTCTCCCTGGATAGGTCTGCGCTTGCTGTAGTCAGGACAGTAGAATTCTGCCGAGCGAGCATATCCCTGCAGTTTCACATATCGGTCCACCGCTGTAGGCCGGGGAAGTTCCCGCATCGAAAAACTGATTTCCACCTCTGGCTGGTTTGAACCTTTATATCTTGCATCACCCTCCTTTCGTGGGGCATAGTCGGTGTAGATAAATACAGAATCCAGGACGCTCAGGAATGCGGCTTTCTTCATCCTGGTATATGGATTCTCTCCATCTATGGCATTTTCTCCATTGACGTTTTCCAGATTTGCACCATATGCGACGTTGATTGGATAACTGCGATGCTGCCCCATTTCAGCCACAAAGTGTCTTGCCACGGCTACTCCCAACTGTTCGGCCGATGACAGCCATCCGTTCAGCAGTCCGTCATCCGTCACAAGATTGTAAGCATCCAATGCATCCATCTTTACCACGGGAGTGGATACAGACCTGTCCCGTAAGCGGTTCCGTTTCTTTCCTGTCACCTCTACTTCTCTCATCTGTGACACACGCTCATCGATATCCGACACAGTGGTTTCCATGGCCCTTACAGCAGACAGGTTTGTCTGATAGTAATTATATGGTTTTACAAAATTCGGATAGGGGAATGAGAGGCGAAGGTAGAATTCAGGATATGACTGCTCATCGTGCCAATACCACTGGTGCTTCTTCTTCCCCTTCTTTTCCGCCTTGCTCCATTTCGTTGTGTCCGATGCAGCCAGGGTCAGGTAACAATATTCATTTATGACGGGCAGTTCCATGCGGAAGGCACCGTTCTGAGTTACACATTCTCCCCACATGCTGTCCCAGTCACGTGCGTCCCTGGTTTCATGCATCTCCTGTCTGTCTTCCCGATTCTTCGCATCCGGCAGGATTATTCCCGAGCCATATGGATGGATGAAGTCAGCATGTACCTTCACTTCATGCCATCGGGTATAGGCACGCAGTTCATAGTAACCGCCAAAACAGAAGGAACTGTCTGACAGAGCGAAGAATCCGTCTCCCTCGCCATTGGTCATCCATGTCTGTTTTCTCTCCTTCAGGTATCCGTCGGGGTCCCAGAGTTCTACATACAGGGTGTTGCTCACACGTGAAGGCTTATCAGTATCTGTTCTTCTCAGATAAGCCTTAAACCAAATGGTATCCCCTTGCGTGTAAGA
>JBJFDX010000174.1:0-2222 GCA_051890235.1 Bacteroidaceae bacterium
ACCTTGTTCACCCAAAATCAGAAGAGACTCTGTCTAAATAGCGTTTTTTCATGTATTATTGACTTGACCGTTCTTACCCGCGAGGGCAGGAACGGTTTTTTATACCTTCTTTCTGATCAATGTCAGCCCATCGCGCAGAGGCAAGATGACCTTCTCCACTCGTTCGTCAGCAGCAACCAGATCGTTGAATGCCTTGATGCCCATGGTCTGTGCATCATGGGTCTGCTCCTCTACCACATGGCCATCCCATAACGTATTGTCTGCCAAAAGATAACCTCCTGGATGCAAGCGAGGTAAAATCATCTCATAATAGGCCACATAGTTCCGTTTATCCCCATCCATAAAAGCCAAATCAAACGTCAGCCCCAGTTGAGGTACAAGTTGAAGCGCATCACCTATATAAAATTTGATTTTGTCAGCCCAAGGAGATTGTTCCAGCCAGGGACGGGTAAACTCCTCCTGTTCATCATTGATTTCAAACGTGTGGATGGTAGCCCCTTCCGTGAGCCCCTCGGCCATACACAAGGCTGAATAGCCACTGTAAGTGCCAATTTCCAGAACTTGACGAGGCCGGATCATCTGCACCAACATCTTCAGCAAGCGCCCTTGCAGATGGCCTGAAGCCATCCGAGGATAGAGCAACTTGAGATGCGTGTCGCGATAGAGAGCCCGCAGATAGGGACCCTCGGTATCGATATGCTCAAGAATATATTCGTCGATAGTCATCTGTACTGAGGAGATAATCCATCTCTATACCTATATAATATCTTATCTTGTTACCTCTTGTGTCCAAACTCATTCCCCTTCGGCGAGTAAGGCTTCCAATGCCAAGCGGTAGGAATCAAGACCAAATCCCAGAATGACCCCCTTGCATGCAGCTGATATCATGGACCGGTGGCGGAACTCCTCCCTGCTATGTACATTGCTGATATGCACCTCTACTACGGGAGTTGTTATCGCACGGATGGCATCCTGTAGGGCGATGGAGGTATGCGTATAAGCCCCCGCGTTCAAGATGATTCCATCGTAGCAGAAGCCCACCTCGTGAATCTTGTCAATCATAAAACCTTCCACATTGGATTGATAATAGTCAATCTGCACCTGTGGATAACGCACCCGAAGTTTGGCCAGATAGTCCTCGAACGACGTACTGCCATAGATGCCCGGTTCCCGCTTACCCAAAAGATTAATGTTGGGTCCGTTGATAATCTGTATCTTCATAACACAATAATTTTATATCTTTGCGGTGCAAAGTTAAGCAAAAGAAATGAAAACAGAAGCAAATTCAATCAATAAGGAGAGACAAGCACTCATTATCCGGAAATATATTCAGTACCTGAAGCTGGAGAAGTCGCTCTCTATCAACACCCAAGAGGCCTATATGCAGGACTTGGACAAACTGCTTCACTACCTCGACGGTGAGCAGACAGGCCCGCTTGAAGTAAGTATGCAGCAGTTGCAGACCTTCTTTGCTGGCCTTCACGACATAGGCATCGTGCCCCGTTCACAAGCCCGCATTCTCTCTGGGGTAAAGTCATTTTTCCATTTCTTGGTACTGTCCGATTACCGCGACGACGATCCCTCCGAACTCCTTGAAGGGCCTAAAATAGGTTTGAAACTGCCCGAAGTATTGACCGTGGACGAGATTGACCGCATCATTGCGGCAGTAGATAGCAGCAAACCTGAAGCACAACGCAACCGGGCCATGCTGGAAACCCTCTACAGCTGCGGTTTACGCGTGTCGGAGCTATGCGGACTGAAGATTTCTGAACTCTACTTCAAACAAGGATTCATCCAAGTGGAAGGCAAAGGGAGCAAACAGCGTCTGGTCCCTATCTCGCCCCGTGCTATCAGGGAGATTACCTACTGGATGCAGGAGCGTAACCAGTGGCGCATCAAGCCTGGGCACGAAGACACCCTGTTCCTGGCCCGTTGGGGCAACGGTATTTCGCGTATTATGGTATTCCACCTCATCAAGGAGTTGGCCGACCGAGCCGGCATTACCAAAAACATCAGTCCCCATACCTTCCGTCATTCATTTGCCACCCATCTGTTGGAGGGTGGAGCCAATCTCCGAGCCATCCAATGTATGATGGGGCATGAGAGTATTGCGACAACAGAAATTTACACACATATTGATCGGCAGATGTTGCGCAGTGAGATTATAGAGCACCATCCACGCAATATAAAATACAGGAAGGAGCACTGAAAGGGTCAAGAAC
>JBJFDX010000175.1:0-2215 GCA_051890235.1 Bacteroidaceae bacterium
TTCATAACGGAAATAAGTTTATTCCTGTTTACGTTACAGAAAACATGGTCGGACATAAGTTGGGCGAATTTGCTCCCACACGTAAGTTCGGCGGTCATGCTGGTAACAAGAAGAAGTAAGCAGGCTTCAATCGTTAAAATAAGAGTAATAATATAATGGGAAAGAGAAAAAGATTAGCTGCCGACAGTAGAAAGGAAGCACGCAAGGCTGTTAGTTTTGCCAAGTTGCGGAACGTGCCTTCTTCTCCCCGCAAGATGAGATATGTGGTTGACTTGGTTCGCGGAATGGAGGTGAACAGGGCACTTGGAACTCTGAAGTTCTGTGTCAAGGCTGCAAGTGCAGATGTAGAGAAGCTTCTTCGCTCTGCTATTGCAAACTGGGAGCAGAAACATGAGCGCAAGGCTGAGAATGGTGAGCTTTACATCACAAAGATTTTTGTTGATGAGGGCACAACTCTCAAGCGTATGAGACCAGCACCTCAGGGTCGCGGTTATAGAATCCGCAAGCGTTCAAATCACGTGACTTTGTTCGTCGACACTAAGAAAGATTAAGATTAGAAGAGTATGGGACAGAAAGTAAATCCTATAAGTAACCGTTTGGGCATCGTTCGCGGTTGGGACTCCAATTGGTATGGTGGCAAGAACTTCGGTGATTCAATCCTCGAGGATAGCAAGATCCGTAAGTACTTGAACGCTCGTCTTGGTGATGCCAGCATCTCAAGAATTGTTATTGAGCGTACCCTGAGAATGGTGACTATCACTGTTTGTACCGCTCGTCCAGGTCTTATTATCGGTAAGGGTGGCGAAAAGGTAGACAACCTGAAGGAAGAGTTGAAGAAGCTCACCGATAAGGATGTTCAGATTAACATCTATGAGGTGAAGAAGCCAGAACTTGATGCTGTGATAGTTGCAAATAATATTGCTCGTCAGGTGGAGGGTAAGATTGCTTACCGCCGTGCTATCAAGATGGCTGTGGCTAACACAATGAGAGCTGGCGCCGAGGGTATCAAGGTGCTTATCAGTGGACGTCTGAATGGTGCTGAGATTGCACGCTCCGAGATGTTCAAGGAGGGCCGTACTCCTCTGCACACGCTTCGCGCAGATATCGATTACTGCCAGACAGAGGCTTTGACAAAGGTCGGCCTGCTTGGTATTAAAGTATGGATTTGTCGTGGCGAAGTATATGGCAAGAAGGACTTGGCACCTAACTTCACACAGCAGAAGGAGAGCGGACGCAATTATGGCAACAACGGAGGTAAGAACTTCCGTCGTAAGAGAAACAATAACCGCTAAAAATTCGGATTATTATGTTACAACCAAAAAGAACCAAATATAGAAGACCGCAAAAAGGTCGTTGCAAAGGTAACGCCATGCGTGGAAACCAGCTTGCTTTCGGATCTTTCGGAATCAAGTCTTTGGATACGCATTGGATTACCGCCCGCCAGATTGAGGCTGCTCGTGTGGCTATGACTCGCTACATGCAGCGTGAGGGACAGAGCTGGATCCGTATCTTCCCCGACAAGCCCATCACAAAGAAGCCTGCTGACGTGCGTATGGGTAAAGGTAAGGGTGATCCTGTGGGATATGTGTTCCCCATCACTCCAGGAAGAATCATCTTTGAGATTGAAGGCGTATCATATGATATTGCCAAGGAGGCTCTGAGACTGGCCGCACAGAAACTTCCTGTGACTACGAAGTTCATTGTAAGACGTGATTACGACAAAAACGCATAATTATGAAAGTAGCAGAAATTAAGGAGTTGACTACTGCCGAGTTGGCAGAGCGCATACAGACCGAGCAGGCCAACTACAATCAGATGTTGTTGAACCATGCTGTCTCTCCCCTTGAGAACAATGCTCAGATTAGGACTGCGCGTCGTAATATCGCACGTCTTAAGACTGTGCTTCGCCAGAGAGAACTTAACAAATAACAATTGGTCTTACACATGGAAGCAAGAAATTTAAGAAAGACTAGAACGGGTGTCGTGGTAAGCGACAAGATGGATAAGACCATTGTTGTTGCTGCCAAGTTCAAGGAGAAGCACCCCATTTATGGTAAGTTCGTTGCAAAGACGAAGAAGTACCATGCTCATGACGAGAAGAATGATTGCCACAAGGGTGATACCGTTCTCATTATGGAGACTCGTCCTTTGAGCAAGACAAAGAGATGGAGAGTAGTAGAAATCGTTGAAAGAGCTAAGTAAACTATGATACAGG
>JBJFDX010000176.1:0-2183 GCA_051890235.1 Bacteroidaceae bacterium
CACTGCATAGTATCTGCCATCGGCATCCTGATGCAGCACTTCCCCCTCTTCTCCTGTAGGACATACGGGATTGGTATCCTGGTCGGCTACGTAATAGCGCAGATGATAGAGGTGGCTCTTCTCGTCCCGATAGATAACCTCTTCGGTGCTGAGTACCGTCTGAGCCTTGGGGTCCCAGTTGACCATTCGGAGTCCACGGTATATCAGCCCCTTGTCATACAGGTCACAGAACACACGCAGCACACTCTCGCTGCGCTCTTCATCCATGGTGAACGAGGTACGGTCCCAGTCACAACTGGCTCCCAATCGACGTAACTGCTTGAGGATGATGCCTCCGTGCTCGTGTGTCCAGTCCCAGGCATGTTTGAGGAACTCCTCACGTGTGAGGTCGCGCTTCTTGATTCCTTGCTCAGCAAGGCGGTTCACCACCTTGGCTTCGGTGGCGATGCTGGCATGGTCGGTGCCAGGCACCCAGCAGGCGTTTTTGCCCTCAAGGCGTGCCTTACGTACCAGGATATCCTGTATGGTGTTGTTGAGCATGTGGCCCATGTGCAGCACACCGGTTACATTGGGTGGGGGAATCACTACAGTATAGGGTTCGCGGCCGTCGGGCTTGCTGCTGAAGAGTTTATGGCTAAGCCAATATTCGTACCATTTGCCCTCTATCTCCGAGGGCGCGTACTTAGATGCTAATTCCATATTTATGTTCTGTTTGTTTGTTCCAAGTTGCAAAGGTACGAAATTCCGCTGTAACTCGTGGAAAAAGTCTTAATTTTGCAGCGTGTAACAGATATGCCAATCCCGTGAAGCCCTTTACAAGGCTCGCATGGCAGTGTGTGAAAAGAAAGAAAAGGAACAGACAAGATGGAAATGCATACGAGAGAAGAGAAGTTGGAAGCCTTTGGAAGGCTACTGGATGTGTTGGACAACCTGCGTGAGAAGTGTCCTTGGGACAGGAAGCAGACCAACGAGAGTCTGCGGCCCAACACCATAGAGGAGACCTTCGAACTGTGTGACGCCTTGATGAAGGACGATGTACACAACATAGAGAAGGAACTTGGGGATGTGCTGCTGCATATCTGCTTCTATGCCAAGATTGGCAGTGAGAAAGGGCAGTTTGATATTGCTGATGTATGCAATAAGCTCTGTGACAAACTCATCTTCCGACACCCTCACGTGTATGGGGATGCCGTGGCTAAGTCGGCAGGTGATGTGGTGAAGACCTGGGAGCAGATGAAGCAGCGTGAGAAGGATGGCAACCGAACAGTATTGTCAGGTGTTCCCGATGCTCTGCCTACACTCATCAAGGCATACCGCATACAGGACAAGGCACGCGGAGTGGGCTTCGATTGGGAGAAACGTGAGGATGTGTGGCAGAAGGTGCGTGAGGAAATGAACGAACTGGAGCAGGAACTGCAGAAGGAAGACAATCAGGAGAGGCAGACTGAGGAATACGGAGACTTTCTCTTCAGTCTGATTAATGCCGGCCGACTCTATCATCTGAATCCTGACAATGCTCTGGAGCACACCAATCAGAAGTTTATCCGCCGCTTTGGATACGTGGAGCAGAAGGCTAAGGAGATGGGGCGTGAGCTTAGGGACATGACTCTGGCAGAAATGGATGAGTTATGGAATGAGGCTAAGCGTCAGGAGAAAATGTAATCTCGAATCAGTTCTTTCAGTACCGACTTTAGTGTACTATAACTGAAACTGCAGTACCAGCCTATTGGTACTGCAGTTTCAGTTGGTTGGTACCGCAGTGTTACTGGTATGGTACTGGGGATGGAATGTTTTGGGTCATAAAGAGCATGGGAAATACTTATCCCGAATCTGTCATTAGGCTGATATGCGATAAACATACTTTCTTATTGTCATCTGTTTTTCCGCTTATCAGTTACAATGGACCTCCATTGCTCCTTCAAAACGAAAAAACATCTGTTCAAGAATATAAGCAGTTCTCATCATAACGCTAATGACCGATTCGGGCTTATTGAATGATGATATTCTGCAGAAAGCCATGTTGACAGGAGGATAGCTCTCTGCTGTTTTCCTCTTGATTCGGTTCTGTAGATATTCAGTGGGGAATTATAGAACCAGTCCTGCGGTGTACTGCCCTCCAGGCAGATGGTTATGTGTTTGGGTTTATCCGGGCACATCTCCACTTCGTTCCGATGTACACCGGT
>JBJFDX010000177.1:0-7954 GCA_051890235.1 Bacteroidaceae bacterium
TATAGTATCTGCAGCCGTTACTGAAGACTGCGCTGTTGGTTCCCTTTTGCGAACTCAGTTTGATGGTCTTACCCTTCATGTCGGTCTTGTACACGGCCTTGTAGAGTGCACCCTCCATGTTGCTGGCATAATAAGTCACTCCCAAACGGGAATCGTATCCATAGAAGTCCGTCACTACATGATTGCCCGAGGTAAGGGGACGCTTGAGAGTACCATTCAGATCATATAGATACAGCTGATTCCATCCACTCCGCTCACTCATGATGACAAATCCGTTGTCGATGGTTGTGAAGCTCTTGTACACATTCTCCGAGATATACTTCTCCGTCTCATCACACAAAATCAGACGGCACTCCGTGCTGCGTGGGTTTGCTACATATATGTCCAAACGATTCTGATGACGGTTTTGGGTGAGCACAAGCAGTTTCAGGGGATCATTGGTGAATGTGATACGAGGAATATATCCATCAGGGTCCAAAGGCAACTGCATCTTTCTGATTACACGGCTCTTGATGTCGAAACTATGTACACTCACGATGCTGTTGGTGGCTCCTGCCACAGGATACTTGTAAGAGTAAGCTCCGGGATACTGGGCATACTCGTCCTTGACTGGTGCAAGTCCCTTGTAGAGAGGGAAGGAGAAGGTGGGTACGGCACGCTCATCATACTTGACCCATGCAAGCATGGTGGCATCTGCATTGAAGTCGAAAGCACGACTCAGCGAGAATTCCTCCTCGTTGACCCAGTCAGGCTTTCCATTCAGAATCTCTCCAAACTTACCATCCTTGGTCACCTGAGTCTCACTGTTATTGAACAACAATTTCACAATAAAGAGATTGCCATCCCTCACAAAAGCCACCATGTTACCATCAGGACTCCATTTGGGCACCTCCTGGGCACCATTCTCGCTCAAGGGCGCCAGACTCTTGTTCTTTACATTATATATATAATAGTTAGCCGTGCGGCTATGGCGATATATAGCGCGTGTGTCCGTCTGCAGCAGAATATGCTTCTCGTCGGGACTCATGATATAGCCATCGATGTGAGAGATACGTATCCGCTGCTTCACGGCATCGGGGTCAAAGAGCACACCCGTCTGCTTGCCTGTGCGGAAACTATAACAAAGGATCTGCTTTCCATCAGCACTCAACTGACTGTAACTCTCACCGTCCGCCAGTGGTGTGACTCCGCTGATACGCCTTGCCGAATAAGTACCCTTGGTCAGGTTGTCGATAGTAAGTTCCTCTGCGTTACAAAGCATCACGTGCCCACAGAGCAGAGTCAATAGGAATAATAGCCTTTTCATGTTCTGCCGTTTAATTGATTCATTCTTTAGGCACAAAGATACGATAAATCAGCAAAAAGACCGCCGGCCCGTACTTCTATTCTCCTTTTTTATATACTTTTGCTGAATGGAATACAAAGAATTTGGGACATGGCTGCAAGACGAGTTGGGACACAAGGCCCAGAAACTTTCTGTGGACGCAGGATTCTCATGTCCCAACCGAGATGGAACAATAGGACGTGGAGGATGCACATTCTGTGACAATCGCACCTTCAATCCTGCCTACTGTCAGCAGGGAGGCTCTGTTACGGAACAATTGGAAGCAGGCAAACGGTTCTTCGCTCACAAATATCCCACATTGAAGTATCTGGCCTACTTCCAGTCCTATTCCAACACCTATGGCCCTCTGGAGCATCTGAGAAACCTGTACGAGGAAGCGTTGAGGGTGCCCGACGTCCTGGGACTGGTCATCGGAACGCGTCCCGACTGCATGTCAGATGCCCTACTTGACTATCTGGAAGAACTCAACAGGCGTACCTTCCTGTTGATAGAGTATGGTGTGGAGAGTGCCAACGAGGATACACTTCTTCGTGTAAACCGCGGTCACACCTTTGCACAGGCCGAAGAATGTATACGTAAAACCGCCCAAAGAGGCATTCGGGTGGGAGCACACCTGATTCTGGGATTCCCTTGGGAGACTCGTTCCGAACTCATGCGACAGGCCCGTTTGATAGCCACCCTGCCACTCACCACGCTCAAGTTGCATCAGTTGCAAGTCATCCGAGGCACACAACTGGCGCAAGAATATGCGCTCAATCCCTGGCCTCTACCCACAGCAGAGCAATATGTTGACTTGGTACTGGAATACATCAGCCACCTTCCCCCTACACTTGTGCTCGAACGATTTGTAAGCCAGAGTCCGCCTGAATATGTCATAGCACCACGATGGGGGCTCAAGAATCATGAGTTTACTGCTCTTGTAAAGAAAGCCATACAGAAACGTTCAACCCGAATCGGCCGGTAGACCAATTCGGGTTGAAGGATTCTCATTTGCAAGCACCCGTTACCGTTGGGTATGGAAAGTGAGAGTATCAGGACAGAACTCTACACCCTGACAGGCAAAGAAACGAGCTATTGATCCATCTGCCGCCAATACACGAGGCTTACCCACACAGATGCCCTTGTCGCCCATCAGCCAAAGCCTGTCACTGAGCTGCAAAGCCAGCTCCACATCATGAGTACTCAGCAGGACTGCCTTGTGCATATCATGTGCCAAACGGCTCAGCAAGCGCATGGCCTCCACTCTGGAGGGATAATCAAGAAAAGCCGTGGGCTCATCCAGCAGGATGAAAGGCGTCTGTTGTGCCAGAGCTTTGGCTATGACAGCCTTCTGCCTCTCACCATCGCTCAACGACTGTACCTGCCGCTCTGCCAGATGTTGAAGGCCTACCATGCTCATGGCCTCATCCACAACGCGCCTGTCCTCTGCCTTCAGCCTGCCAAAGAAACTGGTATAGGGCGTGCGTCCCATATTGACAAGTTCGCGCACCGACAGTCCTTGCACATTGACAGATTCCGTGAGCACCACACTCATGAGATGAGGCAACTGCTCCACTTCAATCTGTTCTATTGGATTCTCATTCACCAGAACCTGTCCGGCAAGTGCCTTCTGGAATCCTGCGATGGTACGCAAGAGTGTGCTCTTGCCCGTACCGTTAGTACCCAACAGACACACCAGTTCGCCCTCAGACAGACTGGCATTCAATCCTTCCGATACCACCGTCCGTCCATATCCAATGCTCAGGTCCTGCAGTCTTATCTCCATCGCTTACAATTTTCTTCCTGCGCTATGCTCCGGGACATTCCTCCTTATTCAAAGGCAGGGCAATACTTGTAGCCCAAACGACGGTACAGAGACTGCAGGGCAGGCAGACGGTTCTGACTGAAATCGTCGTAGTTCTTGGCATCAGGTTGCATCCACTGCACCTCACACATCGCCGCCAGACGAGGCAAAAGCATATACATGACATGGTCAGGACTTACCACATACTCTGTCCACAGATTGCACTGAGCACCCATGATGTATTTGCCCTCTTCCTCGGTCAGTTCTGCAGGCACCGGTTCCATGCTGTACACCTTGCTCAGGGGCAGATAGCCACCGATAGCCAAAGGCTGACGGGCATGATCCTTGAGCTGATAATAGTCGATATAGCAATGGCTGGTGGGCGTCATCACCACATGATGATGCTGACGTGCCGCTTCGATGCCGCCTTGATATCCTCGCCAACTCATTACGCTGGCCTTGTCACTCAAGCCACCTTCAAGGGTCTCATCCCATCCTATGATGTCACGTCCCTTTGCTGACAGATAAGCCTCTATATCCTTATTTATATAAGTCTGCAGTTGGGCCTCATTCTTCAGTCCAAGTTCCTTCATCTTGGCCTGGCACTTGCTGCAAGCCTTCCATCTGGTACGGGGACTCTCATCACCACCTATATGAATCAGTTTGCTGGGAAACACTTCACACACCTCATCCATCACCTTATGCAGGAATTCCAGAGTCTTGGGATTGCCAGCACAAAGCACATCCTGGGATATACCCCACTGAGTCCACACTTTATAGGGACCTCCTGTACAGCCCAGTTCCGGATAAACACTGAGTGCAGCCACCATATGTCCAGGAAGGTCTATCTCTGGAATGACGGTAATGAACCGTTCTGCAGCATATCGTACAATCTCCTTCATCTCCTCCTGGGTATAATAACCTGTCTCGGGAGTATCATCATAGAGAGCATTGGCAGGATCGTTCAATCCCAGATTCTTGCCGATGGTGGTGTAAGGGCGCACACTTGCCTTGACAGCCAGTTCGGGTAAGGACTTCATTTCGAATCTCCATCCCTGGTCATCGGTCAGATGCCAATGGAAACGATTGACTCCATGCAGAGCCAATATATCTATAAACTTCTTGATGAAAGTAACGGGGAAGAAATGGCGTGCACAGTCAAGTTCTGTTCCACGGTAGGCAAAGCGAGGTTCATCGTTGATGGTCACATAAGGCAACTTCATCGTATCACCCTGCTCTCCTGACAAACTCTTCCGAAGTGTCTGCAGTCCATAGAAAACGCCACTCTCACTGGCTCCCTGTATGCAGATACCCTTCTTGTCTACCCGAATAGCATACGCCTCGGGATTGCTGCTTTTGAGACCCAATGTGAGTTGCAATCCTGATTTGACCTTCTTACTGGCCTCACAAGCTGTAAGTGAGAAATACTCTGCGGCAAACTGCGCATTCCTCTTCATCACTTCATTACCCTGAGGATAAGTCACAGGCTGACCCTTGATCAAGAGAGCTACCTGACCGCCGGGAACAACCTCCACCTGTTTGGGTAAAGGAACAGTCTGATAGGTAACCTGAGCATTGGCTGACAGTCCAAAGCAGGCAACGGCAAACATTAAGAGAAATCTTTTCATAACATTATATATTAGAGGTTAGTTTTTCAAGAACGGTTTTTTCTCAGAATCACATAGAGTATCACAGGAGTTCCCAATATCGGTGTGATGACATTGATAGGAATAACCATCCCCTTTGAGGGCAGAGTGCAGAGAAGATTGCAGCCCAGAGCAAGCAAAGCGCCCAACAGCATGGTGGCAGGCATAAGCACGCGATGCACACTGGTACGCAGGAGCATCCGGGCAATATGGGGAACTGCGAGCCCAAGAAAAGATATCGGGCCGCAGAACGCTGTGGTGGTGGCCGTGAGCAGACCGGTAACAAACAATAATGTCTGTCGCACACGTCTGACATTCACACCCAGATTATGTGCATAATGATCACCCAGCAACAACGCATCCAATGGCTTCACCAGCAAGAAGGCCCATGTCAAGCCTGCAAGCAAGAGGAGGGAGTAGAGAGGCAGTCTATCAGAAGAGACACTGCTGAAATTACCCATACCCCACAAAACGAAACTGTGCACCCCCTCATCTGTTCCCCAGTAATTGAGCAACTGGATGATGCTTCCCGTGAGATGACTGATGACAACCCCAGCAATGAGCAACGTGACCGCACTCCGAAGGATATGGGAAAGGGTCATGAGCAATGCCATGACAAACAAGGCACCCACCATGGCCGCTATGATAATCAACAGATATCCGCCTGCTGACAGGTTACCCAGCGCTAATGTCCCTCCAAGCAAAAGCATGACCACCGCCACGCCCAGACTTGCTCCTGCATCAATTCCAAGGATAGAGGGCCCTGCCAGAGGATTGCGCAAAGCAGTCTGCAGAATCAATCCACAGGTACTGAGCGAGGCTCCGCACAGCAGAGCGGTGACCACCTGAGGCAAACGACTCTCCATGATGATGTAGGACCAGGACGGATGTCCCTCTACCTCACCGCCCATCAGTATCTGCCACACGGACGAGGCTGGTATATTGACTGAGCCAAACCAGATATTGCAAAGTGCGAGCACCAGCACCAGCAGAAACAGGAGTAATATCGTCAGACTGTATCTCATTGGACTGAATGAAAATATTGACGAGCAGGAACTATGCCCAGTTGGGGATGCAGGAGAGCGACCAGGTTCTCCAACAGCAGATCAGGATGAAAAGGTGTCTCCTCGTAGAACATCATGTCATAGGGATCACAGGTCCACACCTCAGCCTTGATGGCTCTGAGCAAGGGAATATCTGCCACCAGCTGTGCCTTGCTCTTCAGGCCATAGGTCTTCACCAGCCATATATCCGCCGACAAAGCCCGTTCCAGCACATGCTCGATGCTCATGGGAGCGCTGCCCGTTCCCGGAATGTCAGAGAAGAGATATTCAGCACCTGCATCGGCATACAGCTGCCCCATAGGGCTTCCCCCCGCAGGCATATACCATTGTCCGTTGTATGGTGCTTCACAGATGATGCGAGGACGATGGGAACACCGTCCTGCCTGCTTCCTCAGCTGATTATATCTGTCGGCAACAGCCATGAATATGCTGTCAGCCCGTTCTGCCTGTCCCACAAGTCTTCCATAGAACCTTAACCATTCTGCTCTGGCCAGAGAACTCACCTCCATATAGTCAGCACACTCCACCACCGGAATATCCAGTTTGCCCAACTTCCCATATCCGCCTTTCTGCTCATACGGACTGCGCAGGATGGCATCAGGCATCATTTCCATGAGCCTCTCCATATTGGGTTCCCCGCTATTGCCTAAGTCACAAATCTCTCCCCTCTCCACCCCTGACTGTATGTATGGCAAAGGATTGTACTGCAGGTCGCACACGCCATGCACCGAGGCCAGTGCTCCCAGCTGATGAAAGAGCGCACAATGAACAGATGTAAAGACAGCCGCATGACGCAAGGGGACATGTATGACATCCTCACCCCTCCTGGTTGAGTCTTCAGTCAGAACATAGCGGGCAAGGATACGTCCCTCATGCCAAGGGTCCTTCATGGTAACCACCACATCACCGTCACATGCCACCATGACCAGATTGCGGGCATAGGCCATGGAAATCGTATCTCCGTCAAGACACGTTCTCTCTGCCCTCCCCGGCTGGCAGCCTGCAAGCATCAGCAGCATGCACAGGGCTGCCCATATCGGATATAATCTATGACGAATCCGCATCCACATATCTTCAGTCATCGCCGTCTGTCTGTTTCATCCCCAATCCGCTGCTGATCACATATCTGGGCGACGAAAGGAAATGATGCATATAGTCCTCCGCCTTTCTGACTGCCGTCTGCAGTTCCATTCCCAATGCCAGGTAGGTAGCAACAGCGCTGGACAAGGTATCACCGGTACCATTACGGTCGGTCAGATGCAGTTTCCTCTTGGGGAAGGAAGTTACCTTATCTGCATGCACATCGTACAGATAGTCCACCAGATAATCCTCACGTTCCACACTCTTGACGAGAACAGAGCATCCCCAACTGGCCAGTTCCCGCAAATCCTCATGTATGTCATCCAAAGGGCGGGCAAGCAGAAACTCAGCCTCGTTCCGATTGGGAGTAATCAGTGTAGCCAAAGGAAACAGCTGTTCACGATAAAGTTCAATACACTCATCGCTGATAAGCTGACTCCCGGCATAGTTGACAAGCACAGGGTCAATGATGACAGGCTGCTGGCGATACTGTCCGATGACCTGAGCCACTCCCCGTATGATATCGGTAGCAGGCAAGACCCCAGTCTTGATACAGTCGGCCCCCACCGTACTGAGGAATGATTCCACCTGTGACACAACAAGGTCAGCCGGCAAAGGGTATACCCCTTTGATACGGTTCACGTCCTCGTCCACGATGGCAGTCAAGGCTGCAGCGGCCCATCCTCCACAGCGTGTAATGGCTTTTATATCTGCCTGTACTCCGGCACTACCCAGAGGTTCACTTCCTGCAATGAGGAATACTTTTCCTGTGTTCTGATTCTGATTCATGATGTGGAGTACAAAGTTACGGTTTTCTTTCCGACCTCACAAAAAATGAATCTCAGGAAAAGGCATCAAATATGCTTAAGTCAAGCAACTCCACAAGGTTTCTTGAACCCTGACTGGTCATTGAATTACCTATCAGTTAAGTCTTTCTGTGTTCCAAAAGAAGAGCGGGGGTCTTCTGAATTTGTATGTATGGATATCATCTTCCTAAAAGCCAATTAACATTAGCATGTACATATATCAAAAAAAC
>JBJFDX010000178.1:0-2174 GCA_051890235.1 Bacteroidaceae bacterium
GTATTGGCTGTAAGCCATGCTTCCAAGTCTTTGACATACTGTTGACAATTACTTCCTGAGTTACCATAAGTTCTGTATGTACAAATCACAATCAAGCACTCGTTGGCGTTATCACCTGTAAGCTGTCCAGCCAATGCTCTGAAAGCATTACCAAAGGTAACTGTTTTTCCATCAGAACCCGTCACCTCCATTGCAGTAGCATTACAAACGAATCGGTTATCTTCAAGGGTATTTGATGTAGAATTAGCAAAACCGCTCTTACCATGGGCTGTCACGAACTCAAATCCACGCACGCCCTTGTTCCACAATTCTGTATAATGGAGGGTCTGCTCCTTGTAATAACCTGGATTGGTGCCAGAATAGTAAGAGGAAAAGGCATTGCCTGCCACGGGAATGGAGAGCTGAGAGATGAGCACATTGGGGTCGAGGGCGGAGAACCATTTGGAACCCTGCACATCACTTTTGATTTCAGGCAACTTCACATTGCGGAAATAGTACTTCTTCTTTGCCTGCAAATCCTTGCCAATCCTGAGGGTCTTCACAGAAGGTGAGCCATTATATGTATAGAACACCTGCAACCTCAGGTCACCGGCTACAATGTCTGCAGTGGGAAGCACGAAGAAGGTGACATCAACCTTATTGCCAGAGTTTCCTGTCAGAATGACGTCCTGAGCAGCCTCAGGCTTTGTCATGGTGATACGGGTATAGCCCGTTTCCGTGTTGGTATCAGTCATCTTCTCATCTGCAAACTTATACTGGAAGTTACCGCAGATGTTGTTATCGTTACTGGAATAGAGTGAAACGGCGGTAATCTTCAATTCCTTCTCACCCGTTGTATTGCCACCAGCAATAATGGGAGCTGTGAGCTCAAACTGCAGGGCAGTCACGAGGGGTTCAAACTTAAGGGATACTCCCTCCGCACCAGCATTTACGCTATTGACACGGTTCTTGGCAACCATGAAGGCATATCGCATATCAGGCTCAAGAATATAGTCATTGCCATTCTTGGTAACACTCTTGGGAGCCTGATCCACGGGCAGATAACCATTGAGGCCAGTTCCGTCCAGTCCTATCTTACCACGCTCAGCCTCGGTGAAGGACTCCGAGGAGGGATAGATGGCATAGAAATCATGATAGCCAGGATCACCCCACTGGATGCCATATTCACCAAGCTTCTGCAGCTGGGTTGCAGTGCTGTTATCAGCAGATGCATTATTGTTATCCCCTAGGATGGATTCTTTCACAATCTCATAGGCAGCCTTACGACGGCCAGCCACAGCCTGAGGGCAAGCGATATCAATCTTATCACCTTCCACCCAGCGCAACTCTATCTGATTGCCTACAGCATCACCATATTCAGTACGGGTGCCATTACCGCTGGGCATATATGCCGAAGCGCCAAACTGCACTTCATCGCCAGGTGTGGCAGGCCTCTTGACCACCAGGTCGTCCTCAGAGCATCCTGCAAGTGCAGCACATGCACAAAGTATCAATATTGACTTTTTCATCGTTCTTGTTTGTTGTTTGATTATTCCCATGTAAAATCCGAGTTATTTTCCACTGTCACCTCCTCATAATCCTGAGGTGTGGCTTCCACGGTGATACCTTCCTTTTTATCATCGACCACAGAGGCCTTCAGGAAACCAGATTCCAAAACGACCAGAGTGCGCACGGTTTGTGGCGACTCATACACTTTTTTCTCTTTCATAGCTACTCTCTTTTTTCTCTGTTTGCAGGTTTATTGTTCTTTTTTTTAATTCTCTAATTATTTGTATTTTGTAAGTCGAAAATCTTTCGCCTGATTACGTGCCAAAGTTACGTCTTTTTCCTTAGATGGCAACGCAAAAGGGCAGTATTCCTCCCAACTTTTTTTCTTAAACGTAAAAACCTGCAATTATTTTACGAAAAAGAAGAAAAAACGAGGGGGAAAGCAATCGCATTCCGCGAGACAAAGGATACAAATCACGAAGTATCGGAAAACATAACGATTACGATTGACTTGGTTTTCAACTACGGAAGTGACGAGTCACTGTCCTATGTTTTTTTATCACAGATGCATTTCTACTGCGGATGGGACAGACCATTATTGCGTCTAATTTCTTTTTAAACACGGATTTAGACGGATAAAACGGATTTAACGGAGAACTCCTTACGGAGACTTGTCTCCTTTCCCG
>JBJFDX010000179.1:0-2168 GCA_051890235.1 Bacteroidaceae bacterium
GCACTCAGTCCACGCAGCATAGACTGCACAGCCTGACCTTCTTCTGTCTTCTTGTCGAATGCACCATCAGTCTTGGTTTGCTCTATTACCTGGAAGGCATAAACGGCACCGTTACCTTTCACTCCAGCCTTGAACTCACCCTTCTTGGTGGTTGCTACAGCACCGCTCAGTGCGGGCTCGCTACGTCCAATCTTGGTCACGAAGGCATTGTTGGTAAAGTTGATGTGGTTGATGGTGTCGGTCTGAGCACCGGCAATCTTCTGTACATCGGCAATGCTCTTGGCATCCTTCATCTTCTCCTGCAGCATGGCAGCTTTCTTGTCCTTCTGAACCTCGGTGGTAAGATCAGTCTTCACTTGCTCATCATCCCATGCCAGATAACCTTTCTTGTGAACACCAGAGAGGATGATAACCATCAGATGGTCATTGTCACCGCACTCATAGAGGGGAGAGACATCACCTACCTCTGTATCCTCATCGAAGATCCAGCGCATAGCATCGCGTGTGCTGTGTACGTTAGCCACATAATGCTCTGTGCTGCTGACAGCGTTACGAATCTGAATGGTGTAACCCTCCTTGGTAGCATTGGCTTCCATGTCCTCGCTTTTGCGATTGCCTGCGATGAAACTGCTGAAGTCATTGTATGCTTTGCCATAGGTGTCCTTGCTGAAGTCAATCTTACGCTTGATGACAGCCAGATCATACTTGGCAGTCATAGCTCTCTGGTCTGTTACCTGAACGATAATCACGCCCTGACCATCGAGCACAATCTTGTTGTACTGACCTACGGGAGCTGTGGTTACGGTTTCGATAAACTTACGGTTGTTCTCGTCCATAGTCATACCCTCATATTGAGCACTTGTCAACCAGGTCTTTGCTGCGGGCTGATTGTATCTCTTTGCAATGGAATCGAAGTTGGTGCCTGCGTTGAGTGCCTGCATGATGCTGTCTGCAGTCAGTTCAGCGGATGCGAGGTCTGTTCCAGGAGCCGCAATCTGGCGAATCTCAACAGA
Source organism: Bacteroidaceae bacterium (assembly GCA_051890235.1). Classification (GTDB taxonomy): domain Bacteria; phylum Bacteroidota; class Bacteroidia; order Bacteroidales; family Bacteroidaceae; genus Physcousia. Next base: position 1,014 of record JBJFDX010000179.1, read on the forward strand.
GTCGGGACGGGTAACCTTGCTTATCAGACGGATGATGTTCATCGTGTTGTCCTGAGTGTTGGTGTAGGGACCCTTCTGAGTGCCCACTGTCATGGAGTCCACTTCAGCAGCAATGTCTCTGGGAAGAGCCTTGGTGCTGATGGGTAACTGACTGTAAGGAATCAAGCTGGATGCCTCACGAACGGTCTTGGCGGCATCGGCACCCTGTTCCAGTGCTTCAGCATAGCCTTGCATCTCGGTGTTCAATGCTTCCACATCACCCTTGCTGGCAGTAACCTCCACATCGATGTACTTGATGTCGCGTGTCTCCTGCGTGGTGCTGAACATTTCCTTCAGCTCTTCGTATTTGGCCTTCAGGTCAGCATCAGTTACTTCCACCTCGTCATCCTTGACACTGGAGTAGGGGAGTGCTGCCATGAGAATGGTACTCTCGTTGATGCGTCCTTCGAAGTTGTCCTTTGCAGAGATGGGGTTACTCTTGATGGTTCCAGCCAACAGAGCCTGATACTTCTGACCAAGTGTCTGCTGACGGATGGTCTTTTCCACGAACTTCCAGTAGTTGTACATCTGGGTGTACTGCTCTTTCACTTCGTTGCCAATCTCGGTGTTGCTCATAACCTCGTCATACTGGCTGAGGAACTGCTTCAACTGGTTGGCGTCAAACTCACCCTTCTGGTTGCGGAAAGGAGTCTGTGAGAGCATCATGTTGCGTCCGTTGTTGATAATGCTCTGCATCTCAGCATCGGTCACGGTAAGACCGAGTTTCTCGCACTCATGCTCGATAAGCTTACTGCTTACATAGGTCTGCCACACCTGGTCACGCAACATGGATGTCTGCTCGTCGGTGAGAGATGTGATACCATTGGTGAATTTCATCACGTCGGTGTACTCTTCCACCATCTTGTTGAAATCCTGCTGGCTGATGTGGTCGCCATAGACAGTGCCGATACGCTGACGGCTCTCGCTCTGTGTGTACGTCAAGGAGCGAACAAACTCCTCAGCGATGAAGGCAAACAGGGCGAGTCCCAATACGATTACGAGGAGTTTGCCCTTGCTTCTGATTTTTTGTAATGTTGCCATTGTTTATTTATATTATTGTTTTGTTTTTTGCTTACAACAAGCATACAAAGGTAAGAAGATTTTGTGTATTAGGCC
>JBJFDX010000180.1:0-7882 GCA_051890235.1 Bacteroidaceae bacterium
TTTGAAACCGCAGTTGCAAACGTTTGAAACTGCCATCGCAAACGTTTGCGTGAAAAAGAGCATTTCTTCAGGGATTCCAAAAACAAATATCCGCGAGTAAACAGCACATGCGGATACCCGGATATCAATAGCCTCACAAACAGGAATAGTCAACAACAGAACAAATGGTCAACCCTGCCTTGAGATGAGTACGGTTGCATACGCAGCCATACCCTCCTGCGTGCCCACAAAACCAAGGCGCTCGGTGGTGGTAGCCTTGATGCTCACATCATCTGCATCCACGCCCATCACGTCAGCCAGGCATTGCTGCATGGCAGGGATGTGAGGACTGAGTTTGGGAGCCTGGGCACACAACGTGGCATCCACGTTACCCACTTGCCAACCTCGTTCAGAAATCAAGCGTACCGTATCACGCAACAATATCTTGCTATCCACGCCCGAATATCGAGGATCGGTATCAGGAAAATGATAACCGATATCACGCATGTTGGCTGCGCCCAAAAGGGCATCACATATGGCATGTATGAGCACGTCGGCATCACTATGCCCCAACAGCCCATGGCTATGCTCTATCCTGATACCGCCTAACCAAAGCTCATGGTCTTCGACCAGGCGATGCACGTCATATCCAAATCCTACTCTGATATTCATCCTGTATATACCTGTTTGTTCGTTACCTTGTTATTGATAATAGCCTTTTGCCTGAATCTCTTCCCACACGCGTTTACAAAGTCCCTCTCCCCTATAGTCCGGATGAGAAATATGCTCTCTGATCCATGTGGAACTGATGTCCATCAGAGGCGTTTCGGCCTGACGTACTCCCGAAGGCAAGTCTGTCAGAGGATGTCCAGGTCGGGGAATGACGATGAGCGGATAATGTTCTCTGATCCAGTCTGCCTCATGCCATTGGGGAAACCGCTCCCAATTGTCGGCTCCGATAATCAAAGAAAACTGTCGGTCAGCATATCGAGCCGAGAGCGTGCGCAAGGTAACCGACATAAAAGAAGGGCGAGGCAAGAAGAACTCCACATCGCTGACGTCTATATCCGGTTCGTGCTCAACAGCTAAAGTTGCCAGATGCAGGCGGGCTTGCTCGTCAAGCAAAGACTCATCTACCTTAAAAGGATTGCGAGGCGAAACGATAAGCCACACCTCGTCCACCAATCCCAGAGCAACCAGATGACGTGCCAAGCCCACATGTCCCTCATGAATGGGATTGAAAGAGCCGCCATAGACTCCTGTACGCTTCATTCCTTTCTGTTGATAAAGTCCCTCACAAGCGAAGCCGTCTGCTCTACCGCCGTCTGGAAATCATCGTTGACCACAATATGATCAAACCGAGGAGCATAAGACAGTTCCTGCTCGGCCTTCCCCAGGCGCTGAGCAATCTGTTCCTGACTGTCGGTATTGCGCGAACGAAGCCTCCGCTCGAGTTCCTCCAATGAGGGTGGTTGCACAAAAATACTCATGGCCCGATTGCCATATATCTCTCTGATACGGCACCCACCTGCAACATCCACATCGAAGACTACATTCTGTCCGGCCTCCAGTTGACGGTCAATCTGAGCACGAAGCGAACCATAGAAACGATTGGGATAAACCTCCTCGTACTCCAGAAATTCGCCACGACTGATGCGCAAGCGGAACTCCTCAGGGGAGATAAAGAAGTAATCCACTCCATCCTGTTCGTTACCCCGGGGCGGACGACTGGTGGCACTAATACTAAAAGCAAGATGAAACTCAGGATAATCCTGCATCAGCCGATGCACGATACTGCTCTTTCCGCTACCCGATGGAGCGCTGAATATGATAAGTTTACCCATTGTGGCCTGTATCATGAAAGTTCCTTGAATGATGAGTTACATGACATTGAGCACCTGTTCTTTGATCTGCTCAAGTTCATCCTTCATCATCACCACTATATTCTGCATCTCCGACTGATTGCTCTTGCTGCCCGTAGTGTTGATTTCGCGTCCCATCTCCTGAGCGATAAAGCCAAGTTTCTTACCCTGCCCATGCCCTTCGTCCATCGTTTCACGGAAGTACTTCAGATGATTGGACAGGCGTTGCTTCTCCTCGCTGATATCAAGTTTCTCAATATAATAGATCATCTCCTGTTCCAGACGCCCCCGATCATAATCAACCGCTGGGATAGAAGCCAGTCCCTCCTCAATACGTTGACGTATCTTGGCCACACGACTCTTCTCAAAGGGCTCAATACTCTGAAGGAGTTCCGTTATACGATCAAGTTTCTCCTGGAACTTCTTCTGCAAAGCACGTCCCTCCTGCAGACGGAACTGCATCAAAGCCTCGATGGCCGCCTCCACAACAGCAGAGGCCACTTTCCATTCCTCATCGGTAAGTTCCTGCTGCTGAGACTTCTCCACCACGTCAGGCAGGCGCATCAACAAAGGCCACCACTCGACAGGTTCATTTATATCCAGATGACGGGATGCGTCACTTATCTCCTGCTTGTAAGATATAGCAACAGGAACATTTATGCGGGCAGCCTCCTGTCCCCCATTTTGTTCAATCCAAAGGCAGAAGTCCACCTTCCCTCGTTCCAGCCTGCGTGCAATCATAGACCTGATTTCCATCTCGCGCTCCCTGTAAAGAGGCGCCACTCGAGTACTTAAATCGAGCGATTTGCTATTGAGCGACTTTATTTCTGCCGTGATTCGCTTTCCCTGGTATTCGGCCGAAGATTTGCCGTAACCAGTCATTGATAGTATCATGAGCGTATGTGTATGTATTTGATAATTGATTATTCCGACGCAAAAGTACTGAATAAATAGCAAATTATCGTACCTTTGTCCCGAAATAACACTCACGAAGTGCCTTCCTAAAGTAGGAAGGGTTGACAATGAAGGAGAATTACGACATGTCTTGCATCCTACATATAGAAACAAGCACAAAAGTGTGCTCGGTGGCTCTCAGCCAAGATGGGCAACTGATTTATCACGAAGAGGACTTCGATGGTCCCAATCATTCAGTACGATGCGGAGTAATGGCCGAGGCTGCTTTATCGTTTGCCAATAGCCATGCAATCCCTGTTGATGCCGTTGCTGTAGGTAGCGGACCTGGCAGTTACACAGGTCTGCGTATCGGAGCATCAATAGCCAAAGGCATCTGTTACGGGCGTGCATTACCTCTCATAGCCATACCCACTCCACAGATAACATGCGTACCTGTCCTGCTGAAGTACGACGACCTTCCAGAGAACGCCCTGCTCATACCCATGACCGACGCACGCAGGATGGAAGTATACTCGGCAGTATATGATCGTTCGCTGCACGAAATAAGGGAGATCAGGGCCGACATCGTGGAGGCTGACACCTACAAGGAATACTTGGACGGGCATCCCGTATATTTCTTTGGAGACGGAGCAGCAAAGTGTCGCGAGGTAATTACCCACCCCAACGCACAGTTTATTGCAGACATTGCGCCTTTGGCGAAATACATGGCACCTCTGGCCGAGAAAGCCATGATGAATGGAGACCTTCAAGATGCCGCATACTTTGAACCTTTCTATCTCAAAGAGTTCGTAGCGCTGAAATCAAAGAAACTTTTATAAGCAGAAGAACAAAAAGCAGATACATGCAGTACAATACACAAAAACCCATACTGATTATGCCCGAATACGGAAGGGGCATTCAGGACATGGTGGAGATGGCCATAGGGTTGCCCACCAAAAAAGAGCGAGAGAAATGTGCACGCGCCATTATAACCATCATGGCACGCATCCAGCCACAACAATCGGGTCAGGCCGACTATGAACAGAAGTTATGGAATCATTTGGCACGCATATCAAGGTATCGGCTCGACATTGACTACCCTGTGGAAATTGTAAGCGAAGAGGACGTCTATGCACACCCCAATCCTCTGCCTTACCCAATGAAGAATATCCGTAGCCGACATTATGGTTACCTGATTGAAAGTTCGTTGAACTACGCAAGAACCCTACCCGACGGTGAGGAAAAGGATACGCTGGTGGCGTTGGTGGCCAATCAGATGAAGCAAAACCTCTTTGTATGGAATCGCGACTCCATGGATGACCGCTTGGTAGCCGCTGACATTGCTCGATACACACACGGCGAGATACAACTCGACCTGAAGCAACATCGATTTGCTGCTGTTGGCTATCCCACCCAGCAGACAATAATGAACACACAGCGCAAAAAGAAAAAGCGCATCTAACAAAACGGAAACGCAAGTTCTGAACTTGGGGACACAGGCAAGAGGACAAATACGCTACGCCCCAACAATCAGGACCTAAGACAGAGAATAATAGAGAAATGCCATCATTCATTATCGAAGGAGGACACCGACTAAAGGGTGATATCACACCACAAGGAGCCAAGAATGAAGCTCTGCAAGTGCTGAGTGCAGCATTGCTGACAGATGCTCCTGTGACATTGCACAATCTGCCAGATATTCTTGATATCAACAATCAGATACACCTGCTTCAGGACATAGGAGTACGCATCCAAAGATTATCCTCGCATGACATCACCTTACAGGCCGATGCCGTTGATGCCAACTATCTTCAGAGTGATGAATTTCTGCAAAGATGTGGCAAGCTCAGGGGTAGCGTGATGCTCATGGGCCCCCTGCTGGCACGTTTTGGTCAAGCCATGATGGCAAGACCTGGTGGTGATAATATCGGCCGCAGACGATTGGACACTCACTTCCTGGGGCTACAAAAACTGGGAGGACACTTTCAATTTGACCAACAACGTCAGGTATTCTCCATCACAGCCAAGAAACTCAAGGGCACTTACATGTTGCTCGACGAGGCATCCATCACAGGAACAGCCAATATCCTGATGGCTGCTGTTTTGGCCGAGGGAACCACCACTATATATAATGCGGCATGTGAGCCCTACATACAGCAACTATGCCACATGCTTGTAAGCATGGGAGCAAAAATCCAAGGAATAGGAAGCAATCTGCTTACCATCCAAGGGGTGACCAGTTTGGGAGGTACAGAACACACCATTCTGCCCGACATGATTGAAGTGGGTTCATTTATCGGAATGAGTGCCATGGTAGGCGATGGGGTACGCATCTGTAACGTGGGTTATCCACAGCTGGGCATTATCCCCTATACCTTCCGCCGCTTGGGCATCCAGATAGAGCATCACGATGATGACCTCTACATTCCTCAACAGGATCACTATCAGATAGAAACCTTCCTCGACGGATCGTTCATGACCTTTGCCGATGCCCCATGGCCAGGTCTCACCCCTGACCTCCTAAGCGTATTGCTGGTGGTCAGCACACAAGCAAAAGGTTCCGTATTGATTCATCAGAAAATGTTTGAGAGCAGGCTTTTCTTTGTGGACAAACTGATAGAGATGGGAGCGCAGATAATCCTCTGTGACCCTCATCGTGCCGTAGTGGTGGGACATGACAACCAAAAACGTCTGCACGCAGGACGCATGACAAGTCCAGATATCCGCGCAGGTATAGCCTTGCTTATCGCAGCCATGAGTGCTGACGGCATCAGCCGCATTGACAACATCGGGCAAATTGACCGTGGCTACGAGAACATAGAGATGAGGCTCAATACTCTTGGTGCAAATATTAGCCGCATTGAATGATGATCAAGGAAGAAGAAGTATACAAAATAGGTCAGATTACTCGCACACATGGTGTGAAGGGGGAAGTATCGCTATGCTTTACCGATGACGTGTGGGACCGCGCCGATGCCGACTATGTGGTTCTGCTTATCGACGGGATACTCGTGCCCTTCTTCATTGAGGAATACCGCTTCCGCTCAGATACGGTTGCCCTCATCAAGTTTGAGGGATATGATACCTCGGAAGCATCTGCTACTCTCTGCGGTTGCGAGGTTTTCTTTCCATTCAGCCTCACCCCTGAAGCTAATCCGGAAGAGGAATACACCTGGAGATACTTCACCGGATTCCAACTTTTCGAAGCAGAACACGGGCTATTGGGAACCATTGAGCACGTAGATGACAGCACACGAAACATCCTCTTCCAAGTGGGAGAATTACTGATACCTGCTGCAGAGGATTTCATCACAGATATTGATCACCAGAGCAGACGCATCATCATGCGCCTGCCTTCAGGATTATTGGATTTATGAAAAAAAGAAAGAAGATATGCATATTGGGCAGCACTGGCAGCATAGGCACGCAAGCTCTCCAAGTCATCGATGAGCATCCTGACCTGTATGAGGCCTATGTACTGACAGCCAACCGCCGTGCCGATTTGCTCATTGAACAAGCAAAGAAATATCAGCCTGCCGCAGTTGTTATCGCAGACGAAAGCAAATACAGCCAAGTGTGCGAAGCTTTGGAGAATGAACCTATCCAAGTGTTCACCGGAAGTGAGTCTCTTTGTCAGGTTGTTCAGATGGGCCCCATCGACATCGTACTGACAGCCCTTGTTGGATTCAGCGGATTACGTCCAACCATCAACGCTATCAAGGCACACAAAACCATTGCGCTTGCCAACAAAGAGACCCTTGTGGTGGCAGGCGAACTTGTGACGGACCTATGTCTCAAGGAGAGAGTACCTATCCTGCCTGTTGATAGTGAACATAGCGCTATCTTCCAAAGCCTGATGGGAGAAGTGAGTCCCATTGAGAAGATTATCCTGACTGCCAGCGGAGGTCCCTTCCGCACCTTCAGCAAAGAACAGCTTGCCACAGTAACGCCAGCCATGGCACTCAAGCATCCCAACTGGGACATGGGAGCAAAAATCACCATTGATTCTGCAAGCATGATGAACAAAGGATTTGAAATCATTGAGGCCAAGTGGCTGTTTGATGTAGAACCTCAGCAGATTCAGGTGGTGGTACATCCACAGAGCATCGTACATAGTGCCGTACAATTTACAGATGGAGCGGTAAAAGCACAACTGGGTGCACCGGATATGAGAGTCCCCATCCAGTTGGCTCTCTCATATCCAGAGCGTATCACCAGTTCATTCCCTCGTCTTGACTGGTGGAAAATGAAAGACCTCACCTTTGAGAAACCAGATGAAGAGAAGTTCCGCTGCCTGAGTCTGGCATATGAAGCCATCCGACAAGGAGGCAATGCTGCCTGCATAGTAAACGCAGCCAATGAGGTGGCAAATCTGGCATTCAGGCAAGAACGTTGTTCGTTCCTTGCCATGGCCGATATCATTGAGTATTGCCTGACACACGTGTCTCATCAGGACAAGCCCACGCTGGAAGATTATCTGGCAATCGATGCCGAAGCCAGACTCAAAGCAGAAGAGGCTGTAGGTTCATTTGGGAAATAGCCACATAGACAAAAATATCCGGAAAAGGAATCCATAGATAGATAAAAACAGATATCCACACATTATATATATATTAAAGGTAATGAGCATTATATTGATAAAGGCGCTGCAACTTATCCTGTGCCTCTCGCTTTTGGTTATTCTTCATGAGTTAGGTCACTTCGGCTTCTCAAAACTCTTCCACGTCAAGGTGACCCGGTTCTATCTCTTCTACAATCCCTATTTCCACCTGTTTAGTACCAGAGACAGATGGTTTACTCGCCTGTTCCCTTACTTCAAAGACAATGAGACCGAGTACGGAATTGGTTGGGTTCCCCTGGGAGGATACGTACAGATTGCTGGCATGGTGGACGAGAGCATGGACACAGAACAACTGAAGCAACCTGCCCAGCCTTGGGAATTTCGCTCGCAGAAGGTATGGAAACGCTTCTTCATGATGGCTGGTGGCGTGCTGATGAATCTACTCACAGCATGGTTTATCTATAGCGCAGTCATGCTTACATGGGGACGGGATTATATTCCCATGCAAAGTATCAAACAGGGATTTCAGTACAATGAATATGCACAAGGCTTAGGATTCCAAAATGGAGACATCCCCATTGCAGCT
>JBJFDX010000181.1:0-2163 GCA_051890235.1 Bacteroidaceae bacterium
GGATGCCTGGATACACCCACCAGCGGAGAATACATCCTCGACGGAGTATATGTGCGCACCATGAAGCGTTCTGAGAGAGCCGTGCTGAGAAACCGCAAGATAGGCTTCATCTTCCAGAACTACAACCTGCTGCCCAAGACCACGGCTGTGGAGAATGTGGAATTGCCTCTGATGTACAACAAGCGCTTCAACTCCCGACAGAGAAGGGAGGCTGCCATCGAAGCTCTCAAGGCTGTGGGCCTGGGAGATAGACTCGACCACAAGAGCAATCAGATGTCGGGAGGACAGATGCAGAGAGTGGCTATCGCACGGGCTCTGGTAAACAACCCCGCTGTTATCCTGGCCGATGAAGCAACAGGTAATCTGGACACACGCACCAGCTTCGAGATACTGGTTCTCTTCCAGCAACTGCACAGGCAAGGGCGCACCATCATCTTCGTTACCCACAATCCTGAGATAGCCCAGTACAGCAGCCGAAACATCACCCTGCGTGACGGCAAGATACGTGAGGACAAGGTGAATACCGATATCCAGGATGCTTCAGCCGCTCTGGCTGCCTTGCCCAAGCCCGTGGATGAATAAATTATCAGAAACAAAAAGTCATGAGCATAAAGAACCTTCTTAAAGTTGCCATCAATGCCATACTGAGCAATAAGTTCAGATCTTTTCTCAGTATGCTCGGCATCATCATAGGCGTGGCAGCCGTCATCATCATGATGGCCATCGGACAAGGCTCCAAGCAGAGTGTGAGAGCGGAGTTGAGCAAGATGGGCACCAATCTGCTTACTCTTCGCCCTGGAGCCGACCGCCGTGGAGGAGTACGTCGCGACCCAAGCTCGATGCAGACACTCAAGATGGCCGACTATCAGAGTCTGCTCTCCGATGCCACTCTGGTCACGCACATCAGCCCCGAGGTTACCAGCAGTGGACAGGTCATCTTCGGAGCCAAGAATACCAATACCTCACTCTATGGCGAATCCCCCGAGTATCTCGACATCAAACAATGGGTGGTGGAGGATGGTGACTGCTTCACCGAAGAGGATGTGCGCAAGAGTGCCAAGGTGTGCGTGGTAGGCCGTACCGTGGTGGAGGAACTCTTCGGAGACAAGTATGCCAATTGTGTGGGTAAGACCATCCGATTCAAGAGCATACCCTTTCGCATAGTGGGCATCCTCAAGGCCAAGGGTTACAACTCATGGGGTATGGACCAGGACAATGTCCTCATAGCTCCCTATACCACGGTCATGAAGCGTATAGCAGCCCAGACCTATTTCAACAGTATCAATATGAGTGCCCTGAGTGAGGAACTCAGTAATGATGCCATCGACGAGATTACCCAGATTATCCGACGCAATCACAAACTCAAGGAGGATGCCGAGGATGACTTCACCATACGTTCTCAGCAGGAGATGATGGAGACGATGGGCAGCACCATGGACACCATCACCATTATCCTTGTGGTGGCAGCCGCCTTCTCTCTGCTCGTGGCTGGCATAGGCATCATGAACATCATGCTGGTGAGTGTGACGGAGCGCACCAAGGAGATAGGTCTGCGCATGTCGGTGGGAGCACGAGGTGTGGATATCCTGAGCCAGTTCCTCATCGAGAGTATCATGATATCACTCACAGGAGCCATACTGGGAGTACTGCTGGGATATGGAGGCAGCTGGATAGCCAACACCTTCTTCGGCTTGCCCAGCAACGTACCCTTCTGGAGTGTGGGAGTAAGTTTCTGCGTGTGTGCCTTCATAGGTGTTTTCTTCGGATATGTACCTGCACGCAAGGCAGCCCGCATGGATCCCATTGAGGCTCTCAGATACGAGTAACCCGGGGACCTGAAGAGAGAGAACGGACAAGGATGTATGAAACGTTTGATTGAAGCAGAAGAGACATCCTGGCAATAAAGACATATTGATGGAGAGAAACGAGAAAAGTTTCCGTATATTGGAGATCTGCGTCCACGTGATGGTGTGGATGGTGTTCTTCTTCTTCCCGCAGAAAATTTTCGTGCGGGAAGATGGCTTTACTGCCAATCTGTCTCATTTGGAGCCCTTTTTGCTGAGCATGGGCATGCTCATGATAGGCTTCTATATCAATTACTTTTGGCTTGTGCCTCAGATGCTTAGGAGCCAGAATGTACGTCGGCTGGTTATCATCAACCTC
>JBJFDX010000182.1:0-2160 GCA_051890235.1 Bacteroidaceae bacterium
AATATTTATCCCCATTAAAAATCTACTGACTCATGGTTTTTGCTGGTATGCATATCGACACCCCAATAAACGTTTTGGGCTGACTCCTGCAAATGGAATCAGCCCTACGTTTTATTCGCTCAAGAAAGTTTAGCGGACAGTAATGTATCTGACAGACAAACGGAGCAACGGCAGAAACTGGTGGGATTAGTCCATACGGTCACGGTAATCCTCATAGGCATACTCACGCAAGGTCTCGCGATTGCCATCGATATGCTCAAGCACAATAGAAGGATGGGGGATTCCGTTGAACATATTGGTTTTGACGGTGGTATAATGCAGCATATCCTCAAATATCACCTCCTGTCCTATCTCGAGCGGAGCATCAAACAGCCAACAACCCATAAAGTCTCCACTCAGACAACTGTTGCCACCCAACCGATATACATGACCCAAAAGGGACGGACTGGTGAGATTATTCTGTGCCTCTTGCCATACATACTCGGCAGGAAGAGATTCAGCACCACGGACCATCGGCTGATAAGGCATCTCCAGGCAATCGGGCATGTGACAGGTAAAGGATACATCCAGAATGGCTGTCCTGACACCATGATTCTCAACCACATCCACCACATGAGAAACCAGGCAACCTGTTTGCCAACCAAAGGCGCTGCCCGGCTCAAGGATGATCTGCAGATGAGGATAACGAGCTCTTAGAGAGCATATAATCTTTACCAGCAAGGGCACGTCATAATCCTGGCGTGTCATCAGATGACCTCCTCCCAGATTGAGCCATTTAATCTGAGAAAACCATCGACCGAACTTTTCCTCCAAATGAACAAGCGTGTGCTGCAATGCCTGAGCACTGCTCTCACAATGGCAATGACAATGGAAACCTTCGATATCCTCGGGAAGTTGCTCAGGCAACTGACTGGCTAAAACACCAAAACGACTGCCAGGAGCACAAGGATTGTAGAGCTCGGTCTCTATCTCACTATATTCAGGATTGACACGAAGTCCCATGCTGACGGGATGCTCCCCATAAGCCTTCACCTGTGGTGCAAAACGCTGGTATTGCGCAAGCGAGTTGAAGGTAATGTGGCCACTGCAACGGAGTATCTCAGGAAAATCCTCCTCGGTATAAGCAGGACTATAGGTGTGAGCCAAGGAGCCAAACTCCTCAAAAGCCAATCGGGCTTCATATGGGCTGCTGGCAGTAGTGTGAGAGATGTACTCACGCATGATGGGAAAAGTCTTCCACAGAGCGTAAGCCTTGCAAGCAAGGATTATCTCTGCTCCACTCTCCTGAGACACCCGACGGATAAGATCGAGATTCCTACGTAAGAGTGATTCTGAGAGGAGGTAATAGGGCTTCATGAATCAGTAGACAAGCTTTACGTTATCTACCCAGAGAGTGTTGCCTATGGTACCCACATATGCACCGCCATGGCTGCTGTCGAACTTCACGACAATATGAGTGGGAGTCTCATTGGCATCGGCCCAACCTTCCTCCACCACAGGGACCAGTTTACCTTTACTGTTCTTGGCATAGAATACACGGTCACCAGTAATCAGGCCCTTCCAACTCTGGAAGTTACTCTGCTTGGAGATATCACCATATTGGATAGTGAACTCTTTGTTCTCCACCCAACCATTGCTGTTCTCCGAGAAACGATGGCGCATAGTGCCTACACGAAGAGCGTGGATGTTACCATCTTCATCTTCCCAACGCTTCTGAAGCAGACACATGGCTTCGCCCATGTCCTTGCCAGGAACGGTCTTCTTCTTACTGAAACCCGTCTCACGGATACGGCTTGTATCACCAGGAGAGAAGAACTTATAGTCAAACTTAAGAGCTTTTGGCTTGCGAGTGAAGGGAATGCCTATGCTCATCTTCGACATGGGATTGGAACTGCTGGTGATAGGCTCCACCATTGTACCCGTGTAGATACTTCCTGCAGCCAACACGCTGATGTTGACAATGCCGATAGCCTTACACTTGACAATATGGGTGTAGAGCTTGGCACACTTTCCATGTCCGGGATGCTCATCGGGATAGACACTTACATTGGTCTTCACCACGCCACATACCTTGGCATATACATTACTGTTGGCCCAGGGACAGCCCCCCTGGTTGGTGAAGGCTCTCTGTCCGTCGAAAGTTCCTGTAGGTCCAACCTC
>JBJFDX010000183.1:0-2152 GCA_051890235.1 Bacteroidaceae bacterium
CGTACGGCAGGAGCAGATGCTGAAGGGCATTTCTGCGTCATCAACGATACACACGCCATATGGAAATCCTTTGAGAAAGTAATTGCCAAGACACTTGAGATAGCACCCTCATGTGTGGTATGGAACGGCGACTCCTGCAACACTCTTGAGAGTATCAAGGCTCAGAAACAAGTCTTTCTCACCCCAGACATTCCCCAAAAAGATTACGCATCACGTATACCCTATCTCTTTTCACCTGGCAATCACGACTCGCGTGGTCTGGCCAACAGGCATCTGGAGCGCGTGTGGATGTATCGTCAGCCCGAGGAGCGAGCAAGCCGCGATTGGGATTTAGGCAGAAATTTTGCTGTCAGAATGGGGGAAATAGCGATGGTGGGGCTGGATACGGCTGAGGATAAGATGGACAGCAACCCCCTCTTTGCCAACCTCTTCAATTCCGCGTCCTATCGCAAGGCTCAAGTGGCATGGCTGCGTGATGCTCTGAAGCGCAAGGAAATAGCCACGGCCCCATATCTGGTGGCATTCTGCCATATACCTCTTTTCGATGACAATCCAAAAGCAAATCCAGGAGATGTGGCGCCTGCTGACAAGGATCCTCGTTACACCCTTGACTTTGCTGAATGGCAACGTACCTGCGCCAATCTGTGGACTCCACTGTTGGAAAAGGCCGGTTGTCAACTGATTATATGCGGTCATCAGCATAGATATCGCTTCGACAAACCGACAAAAGAACGTCCTTGGGCTCAGATGATAGGGGGCGGATGTGAAGCCAGCAAAATGGACGCAACGGATTTCCCAACTGTTATTGAGGGCGAGACAAAGGATGGCCAGCTGGTTGTAAGAGCATATAATGTGCTGAAGGAAGAAATGGTGGACGAACAGACATTCAAGCCTCGTAAGATAAAGCGCAATCGGTAAATGAGTTTGTATTAAACTCAACTTACGTTTGAGTCAATCACGACCTCTGTTTGACCTAAACACAAATAAGATACTGCAGCACCATATTTCGGAATGTTGAAATCAGTACTGCAGTATCTTTCAATTTTATGTCCCCTTTCTTCTGATTACTTCACGTTCTCGTCACTCAGAGAATATGGTTTGCCGCTTGAGATACAACGTTTTCGGTTAGGCTTGCTGCTCATGCGGAATTCCAACTTGCCTCCTGCCATAAGGTCGGCATGCGTGAGGTAAAGTTTGTCATAACGTTTCCCGTTGAGCCGAACCTCCTGCACGTATCTGTTGGTATCGCTCACTCCATCCGCTACAATCTCCAATACCCTTCCATTAGGCAGTTTCATGCTGACATGAGGCACATAGGGAGCTCCCAGAACGTATTGTTCAGAACCAGGGCACACGGGATAGAACCCAAGGGTGGTGAAGATATACCAGGCCGACATCTGTCCGCAATCATCATTACCATGAAGTCCGTCCATATCATTCACATACATGCGGTTCATGATTTCACGCAACCAATATTGCGATTTCCAGGGTTGAGAAGTCCAGGCATACAGGTATGGCACATGATGGCTGGGCTCGTTGCCATGCACATACCCTCCCAGCAGGCATTCTTCTTCGATATCCTCGTTGTCGGCATAGTATTTCTTGTCAAGAGGTGTGGAGAAAAGATTGTCCAAAGCCTCGATAAACTTCCTGTCACCACCAAAACATGCTATCATTCCCTTTACGTCATGTGGCACATGGAAGGAGTAATTGACACTATTACCCTCAATAAAGCCCTCGCCATAAGTCTGAAGTGGAGAGAAATTCTTCTTCCAACTGCCATTCTCATAACGAGGACAAGCCAAACCCAGTTCGGGATGGAACACATTCCGATAATTGAGCGAACGTACCCGGAACGAATCTGCCATCAGACTGTCACCCGCCAGCAGGGCCGCATGATAGATGGCCCAGTCATCATAAGCATATTCGAGAGTATTGCTGGCACTCGTTCCACAATGGTCATAAGGTACATAGCCCAGGCGCATATAGTCCCTAAGCCCCTCTATCCAGGGTGAAGAGGCGGTCTTTGACATAGCTGACAGCATGGATGGGTAATCAGAATAACCTATCTTTGTGGCCACATCCGACAAAACAGACACGGCATGATATCCACTCATGCACCATCCTTCGTTGGCCATCAGATACCACATGG
>JBJFDX010000184.1:0-2151 GCA_051890235.1 Bacteroidaceae bacterium
CAAATGCCGCTTTGCCTATCTCTGCATATTTCCTTAAGAAGGTTTATGCTGACAAGAGTCTTGGTTATTCCCAGGACGAGGATTTTGATATTCCTGCGGGTTTTGATCCTTGTGGACAACAGGAGGATACAGATCAGGACATGGAGAGCTCGACTGAGTCGGTTTTGGATGACTTGGCTAATTGATTGTATAATAATAACAAAAGATGAAATATCTGGCACTTATTCCTGCACGCTATGCCAGCACACGTTTTCCTGGCAAACCACTTGCCAAGCTTGGTGGCAAACTTGTCGTTCAACGTGTCTACGAACAGGCGAAACTGGCTTTTGACGATGTTTATGTTTGTACTGATGACGAACGGATATTCTCTGCTGTAGAGTCGTTTGGTGGAAAGGCTGTGATGACAGACAGTACTTTGCGGAGCGGTACCGACCGTTGCTGGCAGGCTTGCGAACGATTGGCTACCGACGCCGATGTGATTGTCAATATCCAGGGTGATGAACCATTTGTTCAGAAATCTCAACTCGAGGCAGTCAAGGGTTGTTTCCTGGAGGAAGGTATTCAGATTGCCACTTTGGTAAAACCTTTCTCATCTGATGATTCCTTTGAGATGCTCTCCAATCCCAATTCTCCCAAGGTGGTGGTAGACAAGTCCATGCACGCCATGTATTTCAGTCGTAGTGTGATACCCTTCCTGCGTGGAGTAGAGCAGGATGAATGGCTGCACTCACATACTTTCTACAAGCACATAGGATTGTATGCCTATCGGCTTGGGGTTCTTCGGGAAATCTCTCATTTGCCTCAGGGTGAGCTGGAGAAAGCTGAATCCTTGGAGCAGTTGCGATGGCTTGAGAACGGATACACCATCAAAGTGGCTTTGACGAATGTGGAAACTGTAGGTATTGACACACAGGCAGACCTTCAGCGAGCTGAGATTTATTTAAAAAATAATAAAGTGTAACCGATAATTTTGTCACTCCCTGCTTTTGTCGTAATTTTGCAGTCAAATGTACAACCATATGGTATCCACTATCAGATTCATCCTTATCCTTATGTTTTGTTTGCCGCTTTCTCTTGCCGGCCAGCAAATCAAAATAGGAAATTATACCTTTTCTGATGGAGGTGAATACCAGGGTGAATTATTCAAGGGTAAGCCGTACGGACATGGAACCACAACTTTCCCCAATGGAGATACGCACACCGGTGAGTATGTCAAGGGAAAGCGTCAAGGTCTGGGCACATATCTCTTCTCTGATGGAGAAAAGTATGAAGGTCAATGGTTCCAGAACCAACAGCACGGCAAGGGTACTTTCTATTTTGCCAACAACAATAGGTACGAAGGCCTTTGGTTCCGTGATTATCAGCAAGGCCAGGGTACGATGTACTATTTCAATGGTGATGTGTATGTGGGCAACTGGGAGCAGGATAAGCGCTCGGGTGAGGGTACGTACACCTATGCCAACGGGGCCTCTTATAAGGGCGAATGGAAGGATGACCTGAAGAACGGACATGGTGTCTTTGATTGGAATGATGGCAATCGCTATGAGGGTTTCTGGAAAGATAACAAAATGGATGGCACAGGTGTTTATGTGTATGCTTCCGGAGATAGTTACAAAGGTACTTTCAAGGCCGATCAACAGCATGGACACGGTATCTACACCTTTCATGATGGAAGTCGTTATGAAGGGCAATACCAGAACGGGAAAAGGACCGGTGAAGGTATCTTTACCTTTGCCAATGGCGATCGCTATGTTGGTCATTTCCTTGATGGGGAACAAGATGGCTTCGGTACGTTTACCTGGAAGGGCGGAGCTGTCTACGAAGGAATGTGGGAGAAGAATCAACAGAGTGGAAAGGGAAAGTACACCTGGGCCAACGGAGACGTTTATGATGGTGAGTGGAAGGCCGGAAAAATGGATGGAACAGGCATCATGCGTCAGGCTGATGGTGTGAAGTTCAAGGGCTCTTTCAAGGGTGGCCTGAAGGATGGCCCTGGCATACTTGAAGACTCTGATGGAATACGATACGAAGGTACATTCCGAGAAGGACAGAAGGATGGTGAGTTTATCGAGAAGGACCGTAATGGTAACCTTATCCGAAAGGTGACCTATGTAAAGGGACTCGTTCAGTCCGTTTCAGAATCTTCAACAG
>JBJFDX010000185.1:0-7794 GCA_051890235.1 Bacteroidaceae bacterium
ATTTCAATCCACGCTCTCGTGAAGAGGGCGACGCATGAAAGACTTTGAAGATATTGTGTATGCCCACGATAACCTCAACATAAGGTTTGTGGGGATCAATTACCCGAGAAGCATACTCATATTCGCCATCCACAAAACTTCCAGGGAAATAAAACAATCGGTTATCTGAAGCGTTACACTCCAGCAAAGGATTGTTCCTATCAGACAACCTACCCCACAGGGTGTTTACTCCCAGATACTCCCTCCACTTGAGACGCTGAAGAAGTGGTATACGATTGAAGACCTTTCCATTCAAGTCCCAAGAGACCATCAGAGAAGCATATCGGTCGGTGGGGAATTCCATATTACGGATGAGGCTGAAGGTTCCGTCGCTCATGATGTAACTCATGTTGGCCGCAGGCATAATAAGGAAGGGATAAGGGACCTTATTCCATTGGATACCGCCCTTCAGGGTGGCGTCCACCTTTCCCCACGAGTTGAGCCAGAAGCGCTTATAGATGCCTGCTTCTGAGAAATTGTAATTGTATTGTCCGCCCAGAAATCCCTGGATACCTGTTGTGTGAGTGAGTTCAAGCACAGGAGAGTCATTGTTGGTGGCCAATCGCCGTTGCTTGGTATTGACATACGTAGCCCCTGGCTGGAACCTCAGTCCAGCGGTCAGTTCGGTAAAGGTTACACGCTTGATGTTCAGTCCTTCGCCCTGGGTGGGTATCGGTTGCCCCTGCGTATTGACAGACATTCCGTTCATAGGTTGATAGAAGAGGTGTCCTGCTCCCTCATTCCATTCCCTACGCACACGCGCCTTCAATCTCATACCGTTTTTCCATTCCCAATCAGCACTCAGATTGTAACGTTCAAAATACTGCATATGCTTGACAGGAGCCCATTTGAGTGCCACAAACACGTTATCCTTATCCGTATCAAGAAACTTGTCGCTGGGTGAAGCCACGTCACGCTCATAGCTGAAGGAGAGATTTCTCACAGGATACTCATGCGGAAGATAAGCCTTGGGATTGAAGGAATAGGTTACCTCGCCCATACCCTTCCATCGTTTGTCGGAGAATCCATACTTCACGTTCCCCCTGAGAAACCAATGTTTGTTCAGGTTTGCCGTTGTCTGCGCGCTGGCTCTCAAGCGGAATCCTTCCACAAAATTGCTGCCTATCATGGAGTTGATGGGGCCGATATCCACCTTGCTCGGATGCTTGGGGTCGATACTTGTCTCCACATAGTTTTCGATAAAAGCCTTGGCTATCCAGAGCAAAGGCTTGAAGCCTCGAGTGGCATAAAACTGATTGATCATCTGTCCCATGTCATTCTCTGTGCGGGTAAGTGGTTCGGGGCGTGCCTCCTGCCAGAAAGTATCGTCACGCAACTGGGCAGAGGGTTGCACACGTTCCTCTCCTCCAAAGGCAAATTCTTTCTTTTCGATAGGCGAGAAACTCCATCCGCTACTGTGCACCACCCGTTCCACCTGAAGCTTCTGTATCCATGAGGTGATGGCCAGGCGTACCAGCATTCTGCTGCAGGCTACCACCTGCTCTCCTGTGGGCAAGGAGAGGAAATCCTGCTCCACACGCATCTCTCTCACCCAGTTGACATCCGAACGAGAAGGGATGCCTATCTCGACACGACGCAGGCGCCAGGTGGAATCAGCCAGAATAAACAGGGAACCGGAGAAACCGAAATCCTGAGGATTGTTGGGTGTAAACTCCACCCGATAGCACTTATCTCGCTCCAGCATGAGTGTATCGGCGATAAAGTACCAATAAAAGGAGATGGCCGAGGACGAACTGACAGGGCTTGTGAAGGGATACTGGAACAGACGTATCTGGTCCTGATAGAGATCCACATCGGTAAAGCAATCGGCCAGCATGCCCGTGAGGATATTCCCGGTATTGATCAGCTGACTGATGCCATCGCTCCTCTGACCCTCCACGATGGTCTTCTCCTCTTGTGGATTCTTGCGATAGATGACCCTGCTTGCCTTCTCGTCCACCGTGAGCGGAAGGATAAGCTGACCCGTTTGAGCGCAGGTATCCACATGTTCTTTCAGATAAGGCACACGACGGAAATGCTCATCCTGCAGAATCTTATCAGTCACCTCGTCGAGCGACAAGGTCATCTTCTCATATTTATTATAACTGAGATAGTCCCGTGAGCGGATATCAGTCCCCTCCTTCGCCTTTATCACGCGCCGCATCATCTCCACGGCAGGATTGTCCTTGCGGCTGTAGCGCTTGCGCTTGGCCTCCACTCTCACCTCCCTCAGCGAAGAGTGCTTCTCACGCAACCGCACATCCAATTTCTGAGCACGCTTGACCTCCACAGCCCGAGACTCATATCCCACCATGGTGAACATAAGTGTACCCCGATGAAAGGGAATGCTGTATCGTCCCTGCAGGTCGGTCTCCACCACCTGAGACCGCTTATCGGCATAGTAGACATACACCATGGGGAGCACCTCTCCCGAAGACGCATCCACCACTCTGCCCTGCACCACCTGTGCAATGGTCTTGCTCACAGTAAGCAAACAGAGAAAAGACAATATGAAAATCCTATGCCTCAATCCAGCAACTGGTTTACTTATGCGCATGCAAAGGTACGAAACAGATGCCAATCACGTATCCCTGGGGGACTCAAACTACCCATACGTGCAACAAATGAGGAACCAAAGAACAGAATTCGCATCTCGCTCCAGAGAAAAAACGTATCTTTGCAAAGGAAACAAGTCAAACGCGTCCATGCAACAGAACACAATCTACGAAGCCGCTGCCACAAGATATGATCATCAGAGCACCTTCTTCCGAAGGTGTGGCAACAGCGGAATTCTGTTTCCCAAACTCAGTCTGGGATTCTGGCACAATTTTGGTGGCGAGGATTCCTACGAGAGGAGCCGTGCCATCACACATTATGCCTTTGATCATGGCGTCACACATTTTGACCTGGCCAACAATTACGGCCCTCCATATGGTAGTGCAGAACAGACATTAGGTCATCTGATGGAGCAGGATTTCCGTCCTTATCGTGACGAACTGCTCATCTCCACCAAGGCTGGATACGACATGTGGAAAGGTCCCTACGGCAACTGGGGGTCACGCAAATACCTCATAGCCAGTCTGGACCAAAGTCTGAAGCGAATGAAACTGGACTATGTGGACATCTTCTACAGTCATCGGTATGACCCCGACACACCTTTAGAGGAGACCCTTCAGGCGCTGGTGGATATCGTACGCTCAGGAAAGGCACTCTATGTAGGCATCAGCCGATGGCCCTTGCATGCCCTTGAGTTTGCCGAGAAATACCTGAGACAGCGTGATGTTCCCCTGCTCATCTACCAAGGCAGACTCAATCTGCTGGACCGCGCGCCCCAGGAAGAGGGAATCCTGAGTTTCTGCAATACTCACGGCATCGGATTCATATCATTCTCCCCACTCGCTCAGGGACTGCTTACCAACCGTTACCTGCACGGAATCCCCAACGACAGCCGCATGGCCAAAGGCAAATTCCTTCGTCAGGAGATGCTTACGCCCGAACTTATGGCAAGCCTCAACCGATATACGGAGGAAGCAAAGGCACAGGGGAAACAACTGTCGGATTATGCCCTGTCATGGATTCTGGAGCAAGAGAGCGTCACCTCTGTATTGGTAGGAGCCAGCTCGGAGGAACAATTGAAGCAGAATATACAGTCTGTCACGTAAGCATCAGCCTGTAGAATCGCCCAAAAGAAAGAAATTCAAAAGACAAACAAACCCTTAAAACCCGAATCGGTCATTAGAGTCATGAAAAGGTTACTCACAAGTATCGCAACCACAATCCTCATCTGTGGAGGTATTCTGGCACAAGGTCCCTCCAGTTATTCCATCGTCATTCTGGGTGACACCCATTACGACACAGAACCTGCATCGGTCTACCACAGCAACTACAACGAGAAAGTGGAATGGCTCAACAGAGTTCAGCGAGCCGAGTTTGCCAGAAATGGCGAAATGTGGCGCGAGCGCTGTCCACGTCTTATGAAAAGAGCATCCCAACTGATAGGGAAAGATACACGCATGGTATTCCAACTGGGAGACCTCATCCAGGGCGATTGCGGAAAAGGCGTGGTGCACCAGCAGATGTTGGATGACGTCATGAACGACTTCAAGCAGCAGATGGGCAACCTGCCTCTGGTGACTGTGGTGGGCAACCACGACATACGAGGCACAGACGCTGAGGCTGTATACCGCAACTATATGCCCAAGCGCATGTCGGAAGAACTGGGACAAAAGATAGAGAAGACCACCTTTGCCTTCTGGATAGGAAAAGATGCCTATATCGTGGTGGACTTCAACAGACCCGACGACAAGGAGATTGAACGACTGCTGGAGGAGACCAAGATGGCACGATACACCTTTGTGCTCATACACAGCACCTTACTCCCTGCAGACGAGAGCTCATGCCGATGGTTCTTTCATGGCGGAGAGAAGGACAGGGAGAAGAGATTGCATTTCCGACGTCTCTTTGCTCAACGAAACGTGATTTGTCTGTGCGGACATACCCATCGTACCGGCATAGCCGACTGGTGGGGAGACGGCGGACGCATCACTCAGTTCAACGCAAACTCTGTATGGAGTGACATCTCTCAGGGAGAGTATTCAATCCTTTCCCAAGGACCCGAAAACTATGGAGAACTTCGCAAAGGTTACAAGAATGATGATGGCAGCCCCATCAAGGACGAGTCGGCTCTGTTTGAAGAATACCGACCTGGGCTGAAGACTTACATCAACTCACCCTCTGCTGGTTCGTATCGCATGAAAGTAAGCAAGCGAGGCGTGACCATAGACTTCTATGCAGGCGATTCGCAGAAACCAAGCGCCCACTTTGTAATCAGAGGGAAGTAAGAACAGGCCTGGCATCTGTTCTGGCCAGGCCATCCGCCACCATCCTCTTGACGCAGAGTTTAACCCAAACTCACATTGACTTTGGTGCAAACACACCTCTTCTTTGACCTAAACACAAACAAGCCTTTGCCATGACCACCCCATGGCGACCCAAAAGACAAGAACATCAAGTCTGAAACATAAACACCACAAAAGTCAATATGAACAGATTCCTACTCCTGTCTGCCATGCTCTTCTGCCACGTACCCTTCTATACAGAAAAGCATTGCCAGCAGAATCTGAGGGAGAACAATGGCTTGGCTACCTATATGACAGGAGTACCGGAGGACATCACGAAAACCTTTCAGACGAATCCTTCTCTTCCGGAAGAGGAACAATGGAGGAATCGTTCCGTGCAACAAAAGGCAGATGTTCCCACGCTGGAGTTTATTGCATGGCTGAAGCAACAGTCCCTACTGAAGGCTATTCTGGCAGGACATTGCCATGCCTTTTACGAGGAACGCTTCTCACCCACCGCCGTTCAATATACGGTTGGAGCAGGATATGAGGGAGCTGCCTATGAGATAGAATTTGAATAGAGAGGTCACTCGGCCTGCAGATAATCCTCCCTGATGGAGATTCATCAACAGAACACAAAAAAAAAGAAATATGAATACTACATCCGCATACAGATTCATCGCATGCCTGGCAGGACTGCTCTACGTGAGCTGTTGCCTGTCTGGAAAGAAACATGTATTCCCGGCCTGGGAAAAGGGAGAGATGGAAATTCATCATATTTACACAGGACGAGGAGAATCCAACTTCATGATCTTCCCCGACGGCACATCCCTGTTGGTGGACGTAGGCGACTGGGACCCAAGCGACTATCCCAAGATGTGCAAGCCCCTGCCTGATGACTCCCGAAGAGCTGGCTCCTGGGTGGCTCGTTATGTACAAAGGGTCAATCCTCATGGCAACAAGGTGGACTATCTGATGGTCTCTCATTTCCATAGTGACCACACAGGAGATTCCACGTTGCCGCTATCCTCTACGGAAAGTCAAGACCCCAATTACGTGCTTGTAGGCATCACGGAAGCTGGTCAGAGTCTGCAATTCGGTTCTGTTTTTGACCGTGGGTATCCAAGTTATTCTTATCCCCTGCCCATTCAGGGACCGGATGTGGAGAACTATCGGTCCTTCCTGGAAAACAAGAAACGTGAATATGGATTGCAACAGGAAACCTTTACAGTAGGACAAGAGAATCAAATCTGCCTAAAGTATAACCAGGCGAAATACCGTTCTCTGTTTAACATCAGAAATCTGGCCGCAAATGGGGAGATATGGACAGGAAAAGAGGGTGAGACCCACCGCTATTACGACCTGAATAAGGCAAATGTAGAATCAAAATGGCAGAACGAGAACAGCAAGAGCATCGCCATCCGGATTAGTTATGGGCCATTCCGCTACTATTGTGGAGGAGACCTGAGCGGACAGCTGCGGGACGAGCAAGGTCAATCGGTCAATCTGGAGGAAGAAGTAGCCAAGGCATGCGGACCTGTGGACGTCTGCAAGGCCAACCATCATGCCTACAAGGACGCCATGAGTGAGGGATTCCTGCGTCACATTCATGCCAGGCAATTCATCATCCCGGTTTGGGACCATGAACATATTCAGCCTAAAATCATCCAGCGGATGGAGTCCTGTTCCTCTGAAAAGGAGAATCCGAGGATATTTCCCACCGGATTTCCTCAGGAACTCCAGACACAATATGCAGGAGAGCCCTGGATGAAGTCTGTTGCTCCTGCGTACGGACACGTGGTCATAAAAATCTTTGATAAAGGCAGGAAATACATGATTTACGTCCTTTCACCCCTCAACGAACAGATGCGTGTACAACAAGTGTTCGGTCCATACACCTCACGAGGTTCATCCGATTAAGCCACGCCCCGCATCAGAAATGTGCAGACTCTCATGAAGAAACCTCACTAAAAGAAACAAAGATAATTCACCTAAACGAACTAAAAATGAAATTACGCCTACTATTGGGATGTGTGACAGCCATTCTGGCTACCGTTCCCCTACATGCACAGAAAACAGGCAGCCAACTGCTACCCGATGCTCAGTTTGACAACGGATTTGCCGTATTACGACCACTCACCTATACTAATGACCCCAATGTGGACTCTCTGTACTTCTATAGTCCAAGCAACGAGCCCAAGTGGAATCTGGTTCAATGGAACACGCGTTACACCTTCCTTAATCCCAAACGAAAAGCATCCCGAAAAGCCATCGAATATAAGAATAAGACCAAACGGGTGACACTCACATCAGACCGCGAACTGACTCTGGAAATCAAGGCATCAAAGGAATATCCGAGTCCACGCAAATTCGGAGATCCATGGCCTCATCTGCTCATAGAGCAACCTTTTACAGGTGCACATGTTCATCTGAAGAACTATCAGAGCGTGACGATGTCGTTTGACCTCAGGCTCAACTACTGCAGGAACGGGATGGCCAAGGGGACCTATGACTCAGGCCTGCACGCAGCACAGACTCCTTTCTTCTTCTATATCATCAACGCCAATCCTGAATCAGAAGGATACCGGGATGCAGTATGGCTGGGGATTCCAAGCTTTGACAATAGAGAGATAGGAACTTCCAAAGAGCGACACTTCCAATGGGATATCGGTACGAACACCTATATCTACACCATCTCAACCCAAGAAGCATGGGGAGATATCGACTTCCTGGATCACCAATGGCACAGCACGCGTGTGGACATTCTGGCCCTGCTTCGTGATGCAATCGCCAAACAGCAGGAAAACGGGAACTTCAAGCACACACGTCTGGAGGATATGATTATCATGTCCATGAATTTCGGTTGGGAAATGCCTGGCTCGTTCGATGGATCAGTATCCATACGGCATCTGAACCT
>JBJFDX010000186.1:0-7778 GCA_051890235.1 Bacteroidaceae bacterium
CCCCCAATAGTTAAATTGTGTTAATGAAGCAAATAAAACAAGGAAAGGACTTGTTTTTGGGGGTGACGTATCATGGTTCGGTGGAAATTTCATGGGGATATAGTAGGGTACGTCCTCCAACTCTAATGGTTCGTATGGAAAGGCAGATGAAAATCCGACATGATTTCTATGGAACAGCCTTCACGAAGTAAAACCACCAGAATAGAGAAATTTGATTCCGTTTCAGACGACGAGGGTCTTTGTGAATGATACCCGTTCCCGTCTTCCGACACAAATTCTCCCATATCTACCCGTCATCAGTCCGCTTTATCTTCAAAACCCAAAAAACTGTACTTTTCCCCGCAAACGTTTGCGGGAGCGGTTGCAAACGTTTGCGACCGCGGTTTCAAACGTTTGCGACCGGGGTTGCAAACGTTATCCTGGAAATCGCCTGTTTTCTGCCTCAAAAAGTAAGCGTACTTAAATGGGCTCAGTAGATATTCAGTGGGGAATTATAGAACCTGTCCTGCGGCATCGGTGCCCCCACTAAATATCTACTGAGCCGAAGGAGTCTCCCAATGGTATTTCTACTGATTCCAAGAGGGGCAGATGAGGGATGTGTCTTTGCCCTGAGATGTGCCCAAAGCAGATGCCTAAAACACAGGATGAGCAACCTCACGGCTGCTCATCCTATGTTATAATCAAAAATCTGAGTGGTGGACTTGCGCTTCACAGCGTGCAAGATTCATGTATCACCCATTATTTGGGTTTTTGCCCGCTCATCTTTTTGACATTTGTGAAAGCATTAAATTGTTTTATATTTAGAAAAAGCAATAGAAATGATTCTTGTTTATTGTTTCTGATTCAGCGTGTCAGTGGGTGTGGCAACGTTTTGAAGGGAAGCCGATTGCTGATGTGGAATAGCCTCGTAGGCGTTCTCCTGAGTGTCGGGCTTTTCTGTTGCAGCATATGTCGCCTGTTCCTCATTGTCGTTCTCGGCTATGCTGTGCTGTGCGGCTGTACCTATTGTAAGTAATAGTGCCACAAGTCCTGCGGCCTGATATAGTGGACGCAACCGATGACGGAAGCTGATGTGGTGTGCATGGAACATCTCCGCGGGCTTCTGCTCTTCGCCGATTTGTTTCAGCACGCGGCTGTCAAAATCAGCAGAAAGTTGTGGCTGTGCCTGCTCGTTCTGGAGGACAAAGATGGCTCTGTAAGCCTTCAGGTGACTGGGCAGATTCTCCTGCAGGAAGAATGTGCGCAGTATCTGCTCCTCCTCCAGGGTGGTTTCGCACGCCCAATAGCGCTCCAATAGTTGTTCTATGTATTTATAATCCATATGTCTCAATTTGTTCAGCCTGTAGCCTGACTTTGCTCCTTGCCCTATGCAGGTATACTTTCACTTGTGCTTCGGTCAGCTTCAGGATTTCTGCTATCTCTTGGTAGGTCTTCCCTTCGATATCTCTCAGCAGCATGATGCTGCGTTGCACTTCGGGCAGAGCGTCCATGAGTTTCCTTATGAGCATCATTCGTTCCTGTATGTCCATCTGTTCAGATGGTTGGATGAGTGTGGTGTCGTGCCTGTCGGGGTCAAACTGGATGTTTCCGTGTCCGGCTTTGTTGGCGCAATCAAGTGCAAGTCTTCGACAGACGGTATATCCAAATGCCTGTATGGCCTCTGCGTCTTCCAGCTTATCCCGGCTTTGCCATATCCTAACGAGTGTCTCTTGCACCACGTCTTCGGCTTCCGCCTGGTTTAGTGTGATGCGCAGAGCCAGCCTGTAGAACTTGTTCTTAAGTGGCAGCACATCCTTTTGAAAGACTATATTCACCATTGCTCTCTATATAGGTAAACGAATCAGGGCTGCAAAAGTTACAGCCCTGATATGTTAAAATTCTCTAATGATTGTTCCTCCTGTTCCTTCAGGGTCTTCAGCGCTTGTGATAATCACTTGTTCTACCCCTTGATGTATGGCGTCGAAGGAGTTCTCCAGTTTGGGGCGCATGCCTCCGGCTATGATGCCTTTTTCAACAAGTTGTTGGAACTCTGTCTCGTTGATGTTTCTGATTACGCTTTGGTCGTCGTCGGGGTTGGCAAGTACACCTTTCTTTTCGAAGCAGAAGGTGAGAGTCACCTGATAATATGGGGTCAATGCACATGCCACTTGGCTGGCAATGGTATCGGCGTTGGTATTGAGGAGATGTCCTTGTCCGTCATGGGTAAGAGGAGCCATCACGGGTACGAGTCCGTTACCTATCAGCGTGGCAAGCATCTTTCCGTCCACCTTGTCCACATCTCCAACGAACCCGAAATCCACCATTTGTGTACTTCCGTCATCCAATGTCATTTCCTTGGGTGCACGTTTGTGGCTTAGCATCAGGTTCATGTCGGCTCCTGTAAGTCCTACGGCATTGATGCCTCTTTGCTGCAGAGCCACCACAATGTTCTTGTTCACCAGTCCGCCATATACCATGGTGACCACCTGAAGCATCTGCTGGTCTGTTATGCGCCTTCCTCCTACCATGTGGCTTTCAATGCCCAATGAGGCGGCAATGCGTGTGGCAGAGCGTCCGCCTCCGTGTATCAGTATCTTCGCTCCGGGAATCCTGGAAAATCTGTCAAGCAATTTGGACAGTGATGTGGGGTCTTCCACAACGGCGCCTCCCACCTTTATCACACTGATTTTCTCCATGATGGTTTATTCAAGATAGGTGTATCCGTATAGTCCGGCACGATAGTTGTTGATAAACTCTTTGCCCTCTGTATCGTTAATCTTACCGTCCTTGATGGCTTTGCTAACCCATATCTCCAGACGGCGAACCAGTTTCTTGGGATTGTATTGCACGTATTCCAGCACATCTGCAACGGTCTCACCGTCGATGACCTGTTCTATATTGTAGCCGTTTTCGTCCACTGAGATATGTACGGCATTGGTGTCTCCAAAGAGATTGTGCATGTTGCCCAGGATTTCCTGATAGGCTCCCACCAGGAACACACCTATGTAATAATGCTCGTTCAGCCTGACAGGATGAAGGGGGATATAGTTTGTTTGCTGGCCTCCGTTGACATACGCAGTTATCTTGCCATCGCTGTCGCACGTGATATCCTGTAATGTGGCACTTCTTGTGGGCTGCTCGGTAAGGCGTGCAATGGGCATGATGGGGAAGAGCTGGTCTATGCCCCACGAGTCGGGCATGCTCTGGAACAGACTGAAGTTGCAGAAGTATTTATCTGCCATCTGTTTGTCCAGCTTGCGTAGTTCATCTGGCACATGCTTTTGATGATGTGCCAGTTCGGCCACTTCGTGACTGATGGCCCAGTACAGAGACTCAATCTGTGCTCTTGTCTTCAGGTCGATAATCCCATGGCGGAAGAGGTCAAGTGCTTCCTCACGTATATCCTCGGCATCGTGCCAGTCTTCCAGAAGTGATCGCTGGGAGAGCTTGTCCCATATCTCAGTCAGGTCATGCACCAGTTGATGGTCGTCTTCTCCTGGTTGGAAGTCTTCAGGCATCTGTGGGGCACTTACGCTTTCCAGAACATCCAGGATGAGTACGCTGTGATGAGCAGTCAGCGAACGTCCTCCCTCTGTGATGATGTTGGGGTGAGGGATATTGTTCTTGTCAGATGCTTCGGCCAAGGTGTATACACAGTCATTCACATACTCCTGGATGCTATAGTTGACACTGCTCTCGCTGTTGCTGCTTCGCGTTCCATCGTAGTCAACGCCCAATCCGCCTCCGCAGTCGACAAACTCGATGCTGAATCCCATCGCTCTCATCTGTACGTAGTACTGAGCAATCTCACGCAGGGCAGTACTGATACGGCGTATCTTGTTGATTTGTGATCCGATGTGGAAGTGTATCAGCCTCAGACAGTCACGCAGTCCCATCTCGTCCAACTTCTCCAGAGCCATCAACAGCTCGGAAGAGTTCAGACCAAACTTACTTGCATCGCCACCGCTCTCACTCCATTTTCCGGAACCATTGCTTGCCAGTTTGATACGAATGCCCAGGTTGGGCTTTACTCCCAGTCGGGTGGCGGTCTCGGCAATGATAGCCAGTTCGGGCAACTTTTCTATGACCAGAAACACTCTTTTGCCCATTTTCTGTGCCAGCAAGGCCAGTTCAATGTAGTTCTGGTCCTTGTGTCCGTTGCAGATGATGAGGCTGTCGCTGTCCATGTTGGTGGCCAGCACGGCATGAAGTTCTGGCTTTGAACCAGCTTCCAGTCCCAGATTGTAACGCTTTCCGTGGCTGATAATCTCTTCCACGACAGGGCGCATCTGGTTTACCTTGATGGGGAAGATAATGAAATGTTCGCCATGGTAATCGTATTCCTTCTCTGCTTTTCTGAAGCATTCATCGGTTTTCTCAATACGATTGTCCAATATATCGGGGAAACGCAGCAGAACAGGTGAGGTGACATGGCGTGCAGCCAGTTGGTCCACCACATCCTTCAGGTCCACCTGTACGCTATTCTTTTTGGGAGTTACATATACGTGGCCTTTTTCGTTGATGCCAAAGTAGTTTACGCCCCATCCCTTGATATTGTACAACTCTTCCGAGTCTTCAATTCGCCATTTCTTCATGTCAGCTTTGTCGTGTTTGCTATTATCTGTCTTTCGGATTGTCTGTGTAGGGAAGCCCCAGCAGGTCGCACAGGAGCTTTACACTATATTGAATTTTGGTATGGTTGTCCAGCAGGTCTACATCCAGGATGTGCTTGGCCTTGCTGTAAAATGGTTCGCGTTTCTTCAGCGAATCCTCTATGTACGTCTGCAGCTCATCCTCGCTTTTGCCTTTGATGAGCGGCCTTTCCACGTGCCCCATCTTGAGGTGTTTTGCCAATATTTGTGGTGTGGCTTTCAGATATATGGTTTCGCCCTGAGCATTCAGGTAGTCCATATTGTCAAAGAAACAGGGTGTGCCGCCTCCGCATGACAATACGATGTTTTCAAACTCTGCAACTTCATGCAGCATGTTGTGTTCTATCTCACGGAATGCCTCTTCGCCCTTTTCTGCAAATATCTGTGCCACGGTACAATGGAATCGTGTTTCTATGTACCAGTCCAGGTCATAGAACTCCAGGTTCAATGCTCGGGCAAGTTGTCTGCCGATGGTAGTTTTGCCCGAGCCCATATAGCCCACCATTATGATTCTCTTCATCTTGATGCTGCTTATGCTTGTGACTTTCGTGTGGTTTTGCGGTGAACTCCTTTGGCCGTCTGTTGCTTTTCTCCTTGACTTTCAATGATGGCTTTGCATTCTTCATAGGTCAACGAGGCAGCCTTTGCCTGCTGAGGTTTGGGGATACGGTAGTTGACACCATCAAGAACAATGTATGGACCATAGCGGCCATTCAAAATCTCCATGTTGCTGTCTTCCTCAAAACGTTTCAGATGACGCTCCTCCTCCTCGATGTGTTTGCGATGCACCATGATGACGGCCTGCTCAAAGGTGATGCGCAGGGGGTCAATATCCTTAGGGATGGATACATAGGTGCCGTTATGAGCTATGTAAGGTCCATATTTTCCCGAACCTACGGTTACAGGCTTACCCAGGTATTCTCCTAACTTATGCGGAAGCTGTAGCAATTCGAGTGCTTCCTGTAGGGTGATGGATTCCATCGTCTGTCCTTTCTTCAGTTGTGCAAAGCGAGGCTTGATGTTGCCATCTGTCTTTCCTAATTGCACCACAGGACCGAATCGTCCAATCTTAACGGAAATGGGCTGACCAGTCTTGGGGTCACAGCCCAGATCTCTTTCTCCCACGCGTTTCTCTCCTCGGGCATTGATGGAGTTCTCCACCAAGGGGTCGAATTTCTTGTAGAAATCCTTGATGACGTTTGTCCATTCCATCTTCCCTTCAGCAATCTCATCAAACTCCTTCTCTATGTCGGCCGTGAAATTGTAGTCCATGATGTCAGGGAAGTTTTCCTGCAGGAAATCATTGACCACAATGCCAATATCTGTTGGCAGCAGTTTTCCACGCTCAGCGCCAACCATGGTCTTGTTCTCAGTATGCTTGAGATTATCATTATCCAGTGTGATTATTCTCTGAATGCGTTCTTCGCCAGCCTTGTCACCCTTGTTTACGTAATCGCGCTGTTGTATGGTGGTGATGGTGGCTGCATATGTGCTGGGACGTCCGATGCCCAGTTCCTCCAGTTTGCGCACGAGACTTGCTTCGTTGTATCTTACAGGATGCTGTGCAAAGCGTTGTGTGGCTGTAATCGTTTCTCGCTTGAGCACTTCGCCTGTGTTCAATACAGGCAATGTGGATGCCATCTCGTTGTCTGTCTCGTTATCGCCCTCTGTCTCTTTGTATACACGCAGGAAACCGTCAAACTTGATAATCTCGCCCTGAGCAATGAAGTAATCCTCCATTCCTTCCATGCTGATGGTTACTTGGGTCTTTTCCACCTCAGCGTCAGCCATCTGACTTGCCACGGTACGTTTCCATATCAAGTCATAGAGTTTCTTCTCCTGTTGTGTCCCCTCAATCTGTTGGTTTTCCACATAAGTGGGACGTATGGCTTCGTGGGCCTCCTGAGCACCTTTGGAACTTGTATGATACTGGCGTGTTTTCACGTAGTTTTCACCCATGCTTTCTGCAATCATGGTTTTGCAGGCTCCAAGACAAAGCTTGCTCAAGTTCACGCTGTCCGTACGCATGTATGTGATGCGTCCGCTCTCATACAGGTGCTGTGCAATCATCATGGTTTGTGCCACGGTGAATCCCAGTTTGTGGGCAGCTTCCTGCTGCAATGTACTTGTGGTAAATGGTGGGGCAGGGGTGCGTTTCTGTGGCTTGACGCTAACATCCTGTACCTGGAACTTGGCTCCTATGCATTTCTTGAGAAACTCTTCGGCTTGATTCTCTGTTTCAAACCTATGGTTCAACTCAGCCTTCACTTCGTTTCCCTCTCCATTGGTGAAAATGGCTGTGATACGGAAACTGTCTTCTCCCTTGAACTGCTGAATCTCCCTCTCTCTTTCTACTATTAATCGAACGGCCACACTCTGTACACGTCCTGCGCTCAAAGCAGGTTTGACCTTGCGCCACAATACTGGACTCAGTTTGAAGCCAACGATACGGTCGAGCACACGGCGTGCTTGCTGAGCGTTGACCAGATTGAGGTCAATATCTCGGGGGTTCTGGATGGCTTCCAGAATGGCAGGTTTGGTAATCTCATGGAAAACGATTCTGCGTGTATTCTTGGGAGTCAGTTCGAGAACTTCACTCAGATGCCAACTGATGGCTTCTCCTTCACGGTCTTCATCGGATGCCAACCACACGGTCTTGGCTTCCTGTGACTGCTTGCGCAGTTGTGCCACCACACGAACTTTGTCTGCCGGTATTTCATATTGTGGCAGGAAGGTGGTTTCGTCTACGCTGAATGATTTCTTTTTCAAGTCGCGTATATGTCCATAACTGGACATTACACAATAGTTTTCTCCTAAAAACTTTTCTATGGTTTTGGCCTTTGCCGGGCTCTCCACTATCACCAAGTTTTCCTTCATTGTTGTTCTCCTTGTCCTTGTGTCGGATGTTTAGTGGCGGCAAAGGTAATGCATTTTTCGAAATCATACATTATATATATAGGAATTTATGGATACATGATGATTCTGTGCCAATCCTGTGATACTTTTGTTTTCTACATTTTATTTTTATGTGCGCGTGCCCGCATGTATGAGAATAAAACGTGGGTTCGGGTAAAAAGACAGATGACAATTTCTCCTGACTTCATCACTTTTGTGCGCCATCATATAGCGCATATTGAAAATCAATGA
>JBJFDX010000187.1:0-2143 GCA_051890235.1 Bacteroidaceae bacterium
CAGAATGGAGGTTCGACGGAAGATGATGGAATATCGAACGGATCCATATTGTTCATGTCTGGCGGGAAGTTGGACTGCTGGTTCATCTCCTCATCGGAAAGTTGTGGAGATGACAAGGTGCCTCCGCTCATGCTGCCATTCATCTGTGGCATGCCTGACACATGCTCATCGGAAAAACGTGCAAAATCCTTCTGGAAGTCCAGTTTGATATCTTCTACCGAACCGTTACG
The DNA here is from genome assembly GCA_051890235.1 of Bacteroidaceae bacterium. Classification (GTDB taxonomy): domain Bacteria; phylum Bacteroidota; class Bacteroidia; order Bacteroidales; family Bacteroidaceae; genus Physcousia. The sequence goes on from JBJFDX010000187.1 coordinate 231, forward strand.
ATGCTTGGCTATGATGAACATGGCCTTACCGCGCCAGTCGTTTCCGTGATCGTCCTTGTCCAAACGATAATATTCAGGACGATGGATGAAACATACGATATCGGCATCCTGCTCAATACTTCCCGAGTCACGAAGGTCACTCAGGAGCGGACGCTTGGCATCAAATCCCTCACGCTTCTCTCCTTCACGGTTGAGCTGGGCAAGCGCTATCACAGGAATGTCCAGTTCCTTAGCCAGCCCCTTAAGCGACTGACTCACGGCAGCAACCTCCTCCTGTCGACTGTTGATATTAAGCCCCTTGGCGTGCATCAACTGCAGATAGTCAATCATTATGACCTTTACCCCATATTCACGCACCAGTCGGCGAGCCTTGGTACGCAGCTCAAAGTTTGTGAGAGCAGGCGTATCGTCCAGATAGATGGGTGCTCCCGACAATTGTCTTGAGCGCATATCCAGTTGTTCCCACTCATGTGGCAGGAGTTGCCCGCTACGAAGCTTCTCGCCTTTGATTTCCGTAACGTTTACCAGCAGACGCATTCCCAGCTGCTGGTTGCTCATTTCGAGACTGAACACGGCCACGGGGATTCGATAATCGACTGCCATACGCTTAACCATGGAAAGGGCGAAGGCCGTTTTACCCATTGAGGGACGCGCGGCTATGATGATGAGGTCACTCTTCTGCCAACCGTTGGTGATCTTATCCAGCTTCTCAAATCCCGTGGGAATACCACTCATGCCATCCTTTTGTGCCGCAGCCTTGTTGATATTGTTAAACACCTGTTGTAGTACGGGGTCTATCTGAGTGTAGTCCTTCTTCATATTCTGCTGCGAGATGGCATACAGTTGTGACTCGGCCTCCTGCATGAGATCCTTGACATCCATGGTGGGATCGTAGGCGCACGTCTGCAGATAACTGCTGAAGGTGATGAGCTGGCGTGCAAGTGCCTTCTGGGCAATAACCTTTGCGTGGTATTCGATGTGTGCACTCGAACCTATCTTCATGTTTATCTGCATGATATAGGGCATACCTCCGGCTTCTTCCAGTTCGCCATTGTGCTCAAGATGCTCCTGCAAGGTCATTATGTCCACAGGCCGCTGGGCTACGTTTAGTTCCAAGATGGCTTTGTATATCAGCTGGTTTCGCTTGTCGTAGAAACTCTCAGGCTTGAGAATTTCTGCCACCAATCCATAAGCATCCTGATCCACCAGAAGCGCACCCAGTACGGCCTCCTCCATGTCGAGGCTCTGAGGTTGCTTGTGTCCGTACTGGTCCACGCTGGGGACCTCGATTACTTTTATCGTCTTGTTTTTGCTTTGTGCCGCCATCTTATGTGTCCTTTCTTCCTTATTTGAAATTATGAGAAGGCAAAGTTAGCATATAATTTGAAATGAATTCATACCAAGGGCTCCAAAATTTCCTTCTTAGGTCCTCTTGATTTCTTTGCACGCAAAATCCTGTCTGTCACCTGACGTCGGGCAGAATGGAGTCCGGGAGAGAGTTTGTCCTGTGAGAGCAAGTCAAGCGTATGTACAAGTTCCTGAAGGAGTTCAGGATAATGCTTCATCTGTTCATAGGCAAGTTTGATGCAGGAGGCTCTGATAGCATAAGGTTGAGTGTTGTCTGTAAGCCTCCGAATACAGAAATCTATAAAATCAGCATCAAAATCCTCTTTCCTGAAGGTCTGTCGTTGCAGGAGGTTGAGCATGAGGCGTGTTTTGGATACGAATTCTTCTCTCATTATATAATATATAAGGTCACGTCTCTTCGTGGCCAGCCAATCGTTGTCTTTCTCCTTGTCAAGGTGTGTTAGTACCCACAAGGCATTGATGGCAATCCTTCGGCATGAGTCTTGAATGAGTTCGTAAAGTTCTTCCCTTCGGCTCATGTCTTCAACTTCTTGCGCCCAATGCCC
>JBJFDX010000188.1:0-7763 GCA_051890235.1 Bacteroidaceae bacterium
GTATTCCTTATGTGGCAGACGCCCTGGTGAACAAACTCTCCCACTATGTGAACGACAGGGAATACACCATGGCCAGAAGGAGTATAGCTCATCTCATCATGCATCCCACCTGGCCTACGGAATGGATTTTGCTCACTCCGCGTATGGCTTGGTTCGATTATCTGTACTCGGGCGACCGCAGGCTGCTGGAGGATTATTATCCCGACCTGAAGGAGAAGACGCTGATGGCGCTCAGGGATGAGCGAGGGCTGATAAGTACCCGTACGGGACTGCTCACTCCTGCTGTTCGTCAGTCCGTTCATTTCCTGGGACGAGGCCTCAGGGATATCGTCGACTGGCCTCAGGGAGGAGCAGCCGGCATAGAAAAGGAGAATGAGGGCGAGGCCGATGGGCATGAGATGCGCGACATCAATACCGTGGTCAACGCCTATCATTATGATGCTCTGTGCATGATGAGCATGATAGCAGGGGCTTTGGGATACGAAGCCGATAGTCTGTGCCTGCGCGAGATGGCTGAACAGACGGCTCGGAGTATCAATGACGTGCTTTGGGACGAGAACAGAGGAGCCTATGTGGATGGCGAGGGATCGAGACATTGCTCCCAACATAGCAGCATGTTCCCCTTGGCCTTTGGATTGGTGCCTCAAGATAGGATGCAACGGGCGGCTTCACACGTTTTGAATCGGGGTATGGCTTGTAGCGTATATGGGGCACAGTTCCTGCTGGATGCTCTTTATGAAACCCATATGGATGAGGCTGCCCTGCAGTTGATGTCTGGCACGGGCTTACGGAGTTGGTACAATATGATACGCATGGGGTCCACCATCACCACCGAGGCTTGGGATAAGGTCTACAAGGCAAATCTCGATTGGAATCATGCCTGGGGGGCTGCGGCTGCCAACCTGATAGCCCGTAGGCTGATGGGAATTACTCCGCTTAAACCTGGCTTTGAGGAGATTGCCATTGCTCCCCAGCCGGGAGGACTCGATTATGCTGCCATCCAGCATCCCACCCCAAGGGGAAATGTCAGGCTCAAGATGAAGAGAAATGTCAGAGGAGGGTACGACATGGAATTGCTCATTCCTGCCAACAGTAAGGCTCATCTGACCTTACCCACCACCAAGCGTAGCCTGACGTTGCCGGCTGGTAAGCATATAATCAGGGAATGATGAGTTCAAGGGACAGAATATATTCGTACATCAGAAAGTGAAGATATCTTCCCTTCAGCTTAGTTCCCAGAGTGTTTCTGGCAGAGTGTGAGAATGGAAGACTGTAATTATTCCTGATGAACAGATTATGTCCGTTTTCATGGAACTTCTGTTTGGCGCAAACTCTCTTTGAGTTTAAGGCAAACTTCCCTTGTGTTTAGGGCAAACGCCAGATGGGTATGCCTCAGTCTCCAGATGTGCTATGGGTGGTCTTCTTTTATCCTTCGTTATTCCTCCGTTCGTCTTTCGTTCTGAAACCCTTTGCCATTCAGAGGATGAGATGAAGGGAATAGGATGGGTTGTGGACGCGAATCCCTTGTGGGCGTTTCCTTGTTGGGGTGGTTGTTCTCCTCTCAACCCCGTTCATGCCTCCGCATGACTTGATAAGAATATCGGGCAGGCATTTTGTTGAAGGACCGAAATAGAAGAGTGTTAGCCTGAAGGTACCCTCAGTTATGCGCGATTTCTGTCGGGATTTATTTTCTTTCAGAGGTGGAACGGGTGGAAAATGGGCATGAGGAATATAATTTCTGTTCAATCGTGCGGGATATCTCGTCTAAATATTATAAATTTGTAGGTCGAGACTAAAATTATCTTTTGTTATCAAATGAGTACTAACATCAAAGAGACCACCAATCCCTGCTTTATGGCAGTAGATTTGGGAGCGACAAGTGGCCGTACCATCCTTGGAAGTGTGGAGAACGGTCAACTGATTCAGAGAGAACTGACGCGATTCCCCAATCGTATCACCCAGTTGGGCGGACATTTCTATTGGGATATCTATGCATTATATGCCGAGATTATACGAGCTTTGCGTCAGGTGGCTGAGCAGGGAATAGAGTTGAAGAGTATAGGTATTGATACTTGGGGAGTGGACTTCGTATGCATAGGTAAGGACGGAAACATCCTGCGCAACCCCTTCTCTTATCGTGACCCCCATACCGAGGGCACCATGGAGGAGTTCTTCCAGAAGGTACCCAAGGAGGAGGTATACCAGCGTACAGGTATACAATTCATGAACTTCAATACCCTTTTCCAGTTGGCAGCCATGCGTAAACATAAGGATTCGGCGTTGGAAGCCGCGGGAAAAGTTCTTTTTATCCCTGATGCCTTAGGCTATATGCTCACGGGGGAGGCAGTATGTGAATATACCATCCTGAGCACCAGTCAGATGCTCGATCCCCGTACCAAGCGTATCGACCCCGTACTGATGCAGGCCGTGGGACTGACCGAAGACCAATTTGGACGTTATGTCAACCCAAGTGACATCGTTGGCACACTCACTCCTGAGATTCAGAAGATGACAGGACTTGGCCCTGTGCCTGTGGTGGCTGTAGCAGGTCATGATACGGGTGCAGCCGTGGCCGCTGTCCCTGCCAAGGATGAGCGCTATGCCTACTTGAGTTGTGGCACATGGAGCCTGCTGGGAATAGAGACTAAGGATGCCATCATCAACAAGGAGAGTTACGATTACAATTTCACCAACGAAGGAGGTATCGAAGGTACTACACGATTCCTGAAGAATATCTGCGGCATGTGGCTTCTGGAGCGTTGCCGTCAGGAATGGACCGATGCACCAGCAGATGTAAACGAAATCAATAGCCAGGCCATGGAGGCCACACCTTTCCGTTCACTCGTCAATCCCGATGACCCTCGCTTTGCCAATCCAGAGAGCATGGTGCAGGCCATACAGGACTTCTGCCGAGAGACCAATCAGCCAGTTCCGGAGGATTATCGTCAGATAGCCCGATGCATCTTTGAGAGTCTGGCTCTGCGCTATCGTCAGGTGCTCGACTATCTGAAGCAACTGGCTCCCTTCTCCATCGAAAAGCTTCATGTGATAGGCGGTGGTACATACAACACTTACCTCATGCAGATGACGGCCGACAGCATAGAGATGCCTGTCATAACAGGTCCTGTAGAGGGAACTGCCATCGGAAACATCATGTTGCAGGCCAAGGCCGCAGGTGTTGTGGGCGATATGTTTGACATGCGCCGTATCATTGCCAACAGCATAGAGACCAGAACCTATCAGCCTCAGCATTCCAAGGAGTGGGATGAGGCCTACGAGAGATTTTTAAACATACAAAAATAATAAAACACACACAATCCGTTATGAAAGAAGAATTGGTAAGAAAAGCCTATGAGGTGGCCAAGGAACGCTACGCAGAGATAGGCATCGACACAGAGAAAGTATTGAGTCAGTTGCAGGATTTCCACCTGTCACTCCATTGCTGGCAGGCCGATGACGTGGCTGGTTTTGAAGTACAGGCTGGAGCTATGAGCGGCGGTATACAGAGCACAGGCAACTATCCCGGTAAGGCCAGGAATATAGACGAACTGCGTGCCGACATTCTGGAGGCGAAGAGTCTGATACCCGGTAACCATCGTTTGAACCTGCATGAGATTTATGGCGACTTTAAGGGCAAGGTGGTAGACCGTGACGAGGTGACCGTGGAATACTTCCAGTCCTGGATTGATTGGGCAAAGGAGAATGATACTAAACTTGACTTCAATTCCAGTAGTTTCTCTCACCCCAAGAGTGGCAGCTTGTCTCTCTCCAATCCTGATGAAGGAATCCGTTCTTTCTGGGTGGAGCACACCAAGCGTTGCCGTGAGATAGCCAATGCCATGGGTGAGGCTCAGGGAGATCCTTGCATCATGAACCTGTGGGTGCATGACGGTTGCAAGGACGTGAGCGTGAACCATATGCTCTACCGTAGCCTGCTGAAGAAGTCCCTTGATGAAATCTTTGCCAAGGAACAGCCCATGATGAAGGACTGTATTGAGGGTAAGGTGTTTGGTATCGGCCTGGAGAGCTTTACCGTTGGCTCACATGACTTCTATACAGCCTATGCAGCCCAGAACCAGAAGATACTGACTATCGATACGGGTCATTATCATCCCACCGAGAGCCCTGCCGATAAGGTAAGTGCCGTTCTGCAGTTCGTTCCCGAGTTGATGTTGCACGTGAGTCGTCCTATCCGTTGGGATAGTGACCATGTGACCATCATGGACGATCCCACTCAGGAACTCTTCTTCGAGATTGTACGTGCAGGGGCTCTGGACCGTGTCCATTATGGTCTGGACTTCTTTGATGGAAGCATCAACCGCATAGGTGCTTATGTCATCGGTTCCCGCTCGGCACAGAAGTGCATGCTCCGTGCCCTCCTGGAGCCTAAGGCTACCATTGGCGAGGCAGAGTTGAAGGGTGAGGGCTATCGTGTGCTCGGACTTATCGAGGAGCAGAAGGCTATGCCCTGGCAGGCTGTCTATGACGAGTTCTGTGTTCGCAATAACGTGCCCGTAGGTCAGGACTTCATGAAGGAAATAGACTCTTACGAGGCTAACGTAACCAGCAAACGTTGCTAATAATTTCAGCGCTATGAATATTCTCATCGGACTGCTAATAATAGCAGCAGGCGCATTCTGCCAGTCGAGCAGTTACGTGCCCATCAACAAAATCAAGCAATGGAGTTGGGAGAGCTATTGGATTGTGCAGGGAGCTTTTGCCTGGTTGATTCTGCCTTTACTGGGAGCGCTTTTGGCTGTTCCCGAAGGACATTGTCTTTGTGAACTCATCACCTCGCAGAACTCTTTCAATATCTGCATGACCATTCTCTTTGGCGTGCTTTGGGGAGTGGGTGGATTGACCTTTGGCCTTTCCATGCGTTACCTTGGAGTAGCTTTAGGTCAGAGTATTGCTTTGGGAACTTGTGCTGGTCTGGGTACTGTTATGGGCCCGATTCTGCTCAACATCTTCTTCCCTGAACAGGGTGCTCTGGCCAGTTTGACCACTTCTGTGTTGCTGGGCGTGGCTGTCACTCTGCTGGGTATAGCCATCATTGGCGTGGCTGGTTCAATGAAAGCCTCTATGTTGTCCGAGGAGGAGAAGAAAGCGGCAGTGAAGGACTTCAACTTTACACGAGGTCTTGTGATTGCTCTTTTGGCAGGTTTCATGAGTGGATGCTTCAATGTGGGTCTAGCTTTTGGCGAGGGAATCAACTTCGGAGAACTTACGCCAGATATCTACAAGACTCTTCCCGCCACCCTCTTGGTGACCCTCGGAGGATTTGTTACGAATGCCGTCTATTGCTTCTATCAGAATCATAAGAACAACACATGGTCAGACTACTGTAAGGGAAGCGTTTGGGTCAACAACCTTTTCTTCTGTGCGCTGGCTGGAGCCTTGTGGTATAGTCAGTTCTTCGGACTCTCACTTGCCAAGGGATTCCTCGTGGAGTCGGATACTCTGATGACGCTTTCTTTCTGTATCTTGATGGCGTTGAATGTAACATTCAGCAATGTGTGGGGAATCATCCTCAAGGAGTGGAAGGGATGCTCGCCCAAAACCATCGCAGTCCTTCTCCTTGGACTCGTTGTCCTGATTGCGAGCAGTTTCCTGCCTCAGCTTATCTGATGGGCTTCCTTAAGGCTGTAATCATAAGACAACAGATTTCACACCTCTCTCGCTCCCCTCAAGGAAGCGGGAGAGGTCTTATATAATATATAATGTATATAGTATGAAAAGTATATTGGAAGGCCGTCCTGCGTTGGCGGCAGTAGTAGATCAGGTTGCAGAAGTAGCCGGCTACTTGTGGGAAAAAGGATGGGCCGAGAGAAACGGAGGTAACATTACAGTCAATGTGACTGAATTTATTGACGAGGAGATTCAGGCTATGCCCGCTATAGCTCCCGTGAAACAGATTGGTAAGATTCTGCCTAACCTGAAAGGAAAATATTTCTATGCAAAGGGAACGGGCAAGCGTATGCGTGACCTTGCTCGTCGTCCGATGGAGAATGGTGCCATTATCCGTATCTGTGATGATTGTGCTTCCTATGAGATTATTGCAGATAATCCTGTGATGCCCACGAGCGAATTGCCCTCTCATCTCTCCCTGCAGGATTATCTGATAGGGACTGGCAGTATCTATAAGGCAACACTTCACACACACCCCATAGAACTGGTGGCCATGTCACATATCCAGCGTTTTCTGCGCTCCGATGAGATGACCAGAGTGCTTTGGTCCATGATTCCCGAGACGTTGGCTTTTGCTCCCCTGGGAATAGGGGTGGTTCCCTATGCCATGCCCGGCTCTATCGAGTTGGCAGATGCTACGCTCGAACAGATCAAGACACATGACGTGGTGTTGTGGGAGAAGCATGGTACTGTCTCTGTGGGAGTGGATATCATGGACGCTTTCGATCAGACAGATGTACTTTGCAAGTCGGCTAATATCTATATGTGTGCTCGTAACATGGGATCTGAGCCCGATGGTATGACAGAGGAGGCCATGAAGGCCGTACAGGAGACGTTTAAGTTGCCTAAGTCACGTCCCTGCTAAACTCGCCCTTCGCAATCATTTAAATAAAGACCATAATCAAAACTAAGGGTTACCCTTTGGGCAAGGAGCCTGAAGGGTAACCTTAGTTGTCTCGGGTGATATCTCTTTCCTGCTGAAGGGTAAAGGTTATCAGAAATACGTGTAGAACTGGTCAAAGGAAGAGTTTTGCTACACGCAGATGAGAGATTTTTCTTGATTTGTTGTTGTGAGTATGAAAAAGTTAGTACCTTTGCACCGCATTTGCGAGGCTGTTCCGATGAGTGGTGCAGCACGTCAAACAAGTTTCATCAAATAGACAATAAAAGTCATGTATTTGGATTCAACCAAGAAGGTAGAGATTTTCACCCAGTATGGTCAGGGTGGCAAGGACACAGGTAGTGCCGAGAGTCAGATTGCTCTCTTCACTTATCGTATTGCTCACCTGACAGAGCACATGAAGCAGAACCGCAAGGACCACAGCACCGAGCGCGCTTTGACAGGTCTTGTAGGTAAGCGTCGTAGCCTCCTCAACTATTTGAAGAGCCGCGATATCAATCGTTATCGTGCTATTGTGAAGGCTCTGGGCCTGCGTAAGTAATCGCGCAGCTCTGCTTAAAAGATGAAAACCAAAAGCTGCATTCCTCCGCAAGAGGTTGCAGCTTTTTTCAGTTAGAGAGGCTCCTGATAAGCCTTGACAACTATAAGGAAAAAGAAAAACGAAAACAGACAGTATATATATGAATAAGTTTAGAGGAATTCTACCCGATGTGTTGGCCGTTATCCTCTTTGTGGCCATCAGCGTCTGCTATTTCTTTACTCCCATCAGGGACGGTCTTGTGCTTTCGGGACATGATCATAGTGCTCCTGCAGGAAGTAGTGTGGAGATGAATCATTATCGTGAGACGCATCATGGTGAGCGCACACGCTGGACAAACAGCCTGTTTGGGGGTATGCCCACCTATCAGATGAGTCCCAGTTATGACAGTACCGAGGCTCTGTCCGTGTTTGAGAAGGTGTATCAGTTGGGTCTCCCTGCTGTGGCAGCTTACGTATTCATGATGTTGCTGGGCTTCTATATCCTGTTGCGTGCTTTTGATTTCCGGGTGTGGATGGCAGCATTAGGCGCTATCCTGTGGGCTTTCAGCAGTTATTATTTTATCATTATAGCTGCTGGTCATATTTGGAAACTGCTCACCTTGAGTTTTATTCCGCCCACAATAGCAGGTATGGT
>JBJFDX010000189.1:0-7706 GCA_051890235.1 Bacteroidaceae bacterium
TTATTGGAATTCTTTGCTTTCAGAGCCACCGATGTGACCATGCCGACACCTATACTTGCCGATACCTCCAGTACTTTTATTCCAAAGCCTACAGAAATGATGTTTGGGAAAGCCGTCGTAAAATCCAGATGCCTGAACTGTCGCTTTGCAAAAATATCATACTTGGGTACCTCTACATCTCCTGTGCTGAACGTGGGAATATCCAGTTGGGCATTGATGCTCTTGCCATGCACACCGAGACATTTCTCTACATCGTTCTTGATATATATTCTCAGACCATCAATCAGGTCAAACTCACATTCAATGGTTGAATAACATTTCTCACCATAATAAAATTTCGCGCCCTGCGATTCAAACTTTATTTTGGACGAAGCATCCTCATCTGCCTTTTTGAACGCGGTATGCCACTTGTTTTTCCTTATCTCGGTAAAAACCTCATCAGGCTCATTGCTACCTGTATTTGAAACACTCACGGAATATATAGGTTTATCGCCCGTAATCAGGTCCTCATACGAGCGTGTGCGGGCATTCCGCTTGTACGCTCCCACAAGGCGGACTGTCTCTCCCGACCCTTCGCCTCTGGTACCTTTTCCCACCAAGGAATCGCCCACCACATCAGCAATCACTCTGACTTTCAATTCTTTGAACACCATACTCAGCGACACAGGCGAGGACACTATCGTGAAATGCGTGCCGTCATCCCTTACCAGCTTCACTATGTCGGCAAGGGTATAGGTAAACAACTGGATAATGGTGGTACCCATAATCTCACCTTCGCTGGGAATCATATCCCCGGGGATGTTCTTGAGGAGGCGGATGTAGGTCTCACATGCAGTCGTATCGGTCTCCGTGCTGATGATATAGGGGAGATAGGACTCATCGATAATCCTCACCCCCTCGCGGAACTGATACGTGCAGCTGGCGAAGTCGTTGGTCACAGTCTGGGGGGAGGTGATGCCGTCGCCTCCTCCTTCAGTCTCAGTCTCCTCCTCCTTCGGCTCGCCATACTCGTCAAGGGTGAGCGTACAGGCGCTGAAGCAAAATGCCAGAAACATGATGATGATGTAAAGCCTATTCGTTTTCATATGATGCGAGGATTATGTTTGTCATTCAGAAGTTTATGGGATATAGCGACGAGAGCGTGCCCAGAGACTTCAGGGCATCGTGGTCAAGCATCTGTTCACACTCGTAGAGGATGAAGTTCCTGCGGTCATAACATCTTAGGAAGATGTTGCCCGCGTCAGCATCCACATCGGTCCAAAGTCTGATGAGCGCATAGCGGATGCCATACGCCTCCTGCGGCACAGCCACGCCCACAAGTTCCTGCCCCAGAAAGGCTGCCACCATCTGGTTTTCCGCATCCCACTCCTCACCGGCCACGAGGATGCGGGCATATACCACCATGTCATAGGGATTGGAGTACTCCAGGATGTCGGCCTCCCATCTGTCGATAACCTTTACCCTGCAGGTATCGCTGAGTCTGCCGTTGGCCGATACGGCAATCACACTTACGTCACCAGGTGAGGCAGCCACCATGGTATCATTCCTGACTGTGGCCACCTGCATATCCGTTGAATACCAATATACGGCAGTTATGCTTGGGTCGGAGGGACTGAAGCTCGCCCTGAGCGGCATGGAGTCGCCCTGCATCACACAGGCCGAGTCTCTACCCACCCTCATGGTGATGCTGTCCCAGGGGTCTGGTTCCCCTCCGAGAACATAGAAGTCGCCGCAGGACGTCAGGGCAAACATGGCGGCAAACAGTATCAGCAGATATCTCATAACAGTATATTGTTTGATTGATGAGGGGTAGGTCCGTTCACTCCCCGTTCTTTACCTTCTCGGGAGCCACCACAGTCACCACATTTGACTTCCTGGTAGCCCTGCCATCCCTGAACCGGATGGAGACATAGTACTCGGCCTTCTCACCCGGACGCGTACGCACGTCGGTATACAGACGTTCCGAACTGTCCACATCCGTCATGTATACAAACCGTTCGTTTTCCTTTCCCTTGCGATAGATGCAGAAGAAGTAGGGAGCGTTGACAGGCATCTCGCCCACCTCCCACGAGATTCTGCTCTCCCCGCTCTTCTCATCGTAAGCGGCAAAAGCCTTTATCTCCACATCCACCATATTCCTGCCACGCACACGGGCCAGGAAGGAGGCCGAGGGTCCCGAACTCACATCCCACAGGCTGATGGTCTCTACGGCATATTCGTAGCGATCGTAGCGATTGACGGGCGGATGGTCGGTATACTCCAGCATATACTTGTCAGCAGCCACGCTGTCCCCATCAAAGATGGCCAGCGTCACCCAGCTGTCATCAGGCTGCTTCTCCATCTTACGCCTCAGGATATGCCGGCCTATGTGCTCTTCACCTCCCACAGCCCAACGCATATACACGCTCTCAGGCAACACCTGAGCAGAATCGAGATGAGCCGCCGTGGGAGGATAAGGGTTGGGACGAAGTACCTGAATGGTATCGGAAAAGGGGCCGATGTTGCGGGCATAGTCACGCGCGCGCACAGTATAATATATGTAACGTTGGTTGGCATTGGTCGCTACCGTGTCCTGATAGGCACATTGACGTAGGAAGTCATGCCGCACGGGCACAAACTGATGGGTGGAGTCGTTGGCATAGAAGACCTCATAATGCTGCACGTCCAGACTGTCGGGCATCTCCCACGTCAACAGGATTTCACCCGTAATCTTCGGTATGGCCCTCAGGTTGGCGGGCTTTGCTGGCGGATTCAGATCGGCAACACGCAACAGGGTGGGCATGGCATACCCCATATTCTCGGCTGTATCCACAGCTGCTATAGTCATCATTCCCGTAGAGACATGCGTGACATCGATGCGTACCAAGGTGTCCTCGGGTGCAATATACTGGTTGGAGAGCAACCGCCATTGTTTCAGAGAATCACGTTCGTGGTAATACATGGGTACATATCGCACGAAGTCACGCTCTACGGTATCCTTGCGGAAATAGACATTCGCATATATCTGGGCCGATGGATCGTCTGCCACAGGACGGTCTATGACAATCCTCGTGATCGTGGGCGGCGAAGGGGGCTGCAAGTCGGGGAAAGTGACGGTGAGGGGCTTGCTCATCTCCGTCAGGTCACCAAAGGCATCATGTGCCTGAACGGCATACTCGTAGGTTCCCAGCGTGTCTACTCGGTCGGCAAAGAGAGCGTCCTCGTCTTCGAGATCCCACTTGAAGGGCGGCAGATAAGGACGCTCATTGACACGCATCCATTCCTTCTGCCCCTTCTGGCGCCGGAAGATTTCAAAACTGCCATTACGGGTATCGTTCCATCTCAGCATCATCTTGCCATGGCCCGTAATCGAGTCGCTCAGCACCACATCATAGGGTTCGGGCTTATACTTCTCATTACGTAGCGAGAGGATACGGCCACCTTCTATATAGAAGAACTTGGTAGTATCGGGGACCGACGGACGTATGAAATAATCATAGGTATGTCCCTTTTTGGCCGTTCGGTCCACAATCCGAAGTCCCAAGGCATCAGCCAGGTCGGAACGCCACTCCGCAACCAAGAAAGCTGATGCAATACGCATCTTCTGATCCTCCTCGATATCCACAAAGACACCCATCGAACCAGGTGTCCAAGGAGTCATCTCCGGAGTAAGGCCTCCCTTGCCGTATATGGTTCCCATAGCCAACAGGGCCAACGTGTCGGTATCGGCATAACGCTCACGCATCTGGCTGAGAGGCAACGGTTTGAGGCCAAAGGCTATGGTGTCAATACCGAGTGAGCCCGACTCCGATTCAATCCGATATACATCGACACCCGTCTCGGTCAGATACAGCCACTCTGGGAAGCGGTCGATGGCCCAGCGAAGTACCACACTGTCGCCATAGGCACGGGCCACCATCTTGATGGGCACGCTCGTTGGCTTCAACTGAGGGTCGATGGTATCGGCCTTCATGGGTATGCTATCAGGCATCACGGCCTTGCTATCGGGATGGTCCATCCTAACCACAGGCCCCGATGGTACGGATACTGCCAAAGCTGGAATGGCGGCCATTGCCACCCACAACAGGGATCTTATTGGATTGATACGCTTCATATTCTGTTCGTAATTACGTTTCATCATTTTATTTGAAAGGATCCTCCTTTACGTTTTCGCCGCAGAATCTGGTATTATTCTTACCGGCAGGAGTGTTCTCGTCGTTGAAGACCGTCCAGCACTTGCGGCGGAAGTTCCAGGCATTGCACCGGTAATACTTGAACGTCCAGGACTTTATGTTCTTGAGGTTTGCCTTACTGTCATAGGGAAGGAACTTGTCGCCACTCATTGCCAACGAATAGACATAGGGAGGATAATCGCCAGATTCAATGCGGTTGTTACGGAATTTCTCCACCTCAACCTTTACACACTTGTGAATGTCCTTTTTACCGTTAGGACTGCTTGAACCTATGACACCAAACTGGTCTGTCGGATAATAGAACTGAACCAGATTGTCGCTGCCGAGATAGAATCTGTTATATCCGGCAGCCGCATTCAGAAAAGCACAATTTTGCTGCGCTGATCTGGAATTGAAATTCTTTAGGTTCGTTGCAAGCATACCATTGATGGTGGACAGGACGCCGTTAAGACCAGTCAAATATGAGTAGAAGGAACTGGGTTCCATACGCATGAATTCATGTACGCCACAGTTCATCGTATTGGGTTGCTCCTCCCCATAGAGATAAACTGCCATAGAGTCGGTCGTAGCACAATAGATGGGGTAATAGATACCTCTCTGGGTAAAATAGTCGTACTTCGGATACAGGATCTTCTCGATTTCCTCTGCTCCGTCACAGATGGTGTAATTGTACTTCTGCCAGCCATATTCCTCGCCGAGAAGTCTTCCCTGATAGGTACCCATAGGAGTCTCTATAAACATTGACTCAGAGGTCGTAAGGTAGAGGTCGAAGCGTGAAATGTCCACCTCATAACCACCCACAAACAGATAATTGGACAGGAAGCTCAGATATCTCTCAGGAGAAGAAGTGATGAAATTCTGATTGATGGAGTTGATGGTGGTCTCGTAGGGTTTGCGTTTTGCGTAGCCCACAATCTCCAGGTCAGTCATACGAGGATTCGTCTCCGGCCTGTTGAGTTCCGTGAGCATCTGGCCCGTGAACATCGTACCATAATAATTGGTCTGATTACTTCCATTAGAACCGGTCCATTGGCTATAGAGAACCGTCTCGTGCCGATTTACTCTCACACAATCCTTAAGCTGCATCACCTTTACCGTATATTTCGCCAAAGCGGACTGCTGACTCGACGAACTGGAGAGCGACAGTCCCGATGATACGGAACTGGAAGATGCCAATGACATGGAATTCGCCCTTGCCAAAGTTGTGGAGCTGCTCGTTGCCGACTCTCTCGACAGCATCGTCATGCCCGACGATTCTGCATCCCCGGCTTCTGTCACCTCCACCTGGAATCCGTCTGGCACTCGGATTTCACCTGTGATTGGGTTTTTCCTAAACAGTTTCACGTCCAATCCATTGTTCTCACATATCCAGGTTACCGCATAGTTATGAGCGGCAGCCTTGCCGGCAAACTGACGGGTTACCGACAGAACCTGTGTCCAGTCAGTAGAAGGAACCTCATCCTCCCAGATGTGCTTGAGCAATATATTGTATCTGGCAGAAAAAGTAGAAAGTTCGAAGGCACGCTCAGGAGTCAATATGGAGACGGAATCATTCTCAACCCAAAGGTTGGGCACAGAGTCAATCCGTTCCTTGCTGGAGACCTTGACAATCTCCCATTGCAGGCGTCCTTTCTTGAACATGCGGTCCCTATACTGACCATTAAGGGAGATGACAGGCGTGAGCATATCATTTCTGACACATGTCACCCCTAAGTTGGGCTTATTCTCTACCACAAGTTGCGGACCTTCGGTAGTATAAAGGGCGGGGAAAGCAAGCTTCACCAGAGGCTGCAGGGTCTCAAGCTCCTCATAATACGAATCGGGCAGCGGATCGGCGGTCTTGAAGAAGAACTGGCGGGTCTGACTCCAGGGCTTCTCCACATATCTCCTCCTGTCAGGATCCCAAGTCTCCGGATCATGATAATTTCCATCACGGAACTCCTTTGACCATCCTGTCAACTCCACGCAGTAGTAGTATCCGGCAACAGGCTTAAAGCCCTTCAGGAGCACTTTCTGTCCCACGTACTCAACAGCATATTCATAGGTATAGTTGCTGTTACTGTAATTCACCTGGAATTCCTGAACAGAATCATTGACCTGAACCGTCTTGCCCATGTTCTCATAAGAGCTGAACCTATAGACCTTTGCCTTATGACTGGGGACATAGAATTTAAACTTACGTGAAGAACGGCTCTTTAATCCCTCCTCATCTTCAATATTGGAGGTATTCTCGACATAGTCGGCCGAAGTGGGATCCACGATACTGATATCGCGGTTGATCTCGGCATTGGTGGTAATGTAGGGGGTCGAAATCAACGAAGCATCATACTCGTAAGGATTGACCTCCGACTCATCTGCACCCGCATTAGCCTTGCCCTTTGCCTGATTGGAGCAGGCATCCACGAATGCCTTGCCATCCATGGTTCCCACAGAAGGCGTCTCGAAGAGTTCGAAGTTGTCAAGGGCGTTGCCAAGGAACAGTTGGCAATAGTCACCACACTCGAAGGTAAACTTCTTGTCAACCTTAAACAGACCACCCAACAGCCTTATCTTCACCCGGGCTTTGCCTTCGAAATAGTTTGGTGTCGGCAATGCACATTTGAGCACGCCTCCGATACCGCAATCCACCAGGTCAACATCACCATTCCAGAATCCCAGATAGATATGGAAACCAAACTTGGCATAGAGGTAAGCATATATCTGTCCGCGAGCATACCAGCGGGCGCCATCAATGCCTACGAAACCAGGACCATCGTCAAGATTGGTACAGGCTGCATCCGGACTGAGTTTGGCCACCACCACATCCACGCCAGCTTCGGCACCAAGCTTGCCATAAATAAGCCCCAAGTCGAACCTGATCTTACCCCATGCCGAAGCTCCGAGCATGACACCACCGCCAAGTTCCATGCTCATGGCATCGAACTTCTTCTTGATCTTGTTCTGTGCCTTGAGTGCGGTACCGATGTCGTCACTCTTTGCGGCACCATGAGTACCTCCATCGAGGAATTCTGCCACATCATCGGGCAAGGGTGGAAGCTGTCCGCCATTGGGCAACTCCGAACCAAAGCACACGTAGGCATCGGCACCAATATCTACGGTAACAATCTTTGAGCGGAAATCGACAAACGTAAATCGGCAACGCTTATCCTTGTCGGGGTGACCTATCCACACATACCAGTCGGGGGACTTCAGGTCCTCGCCGTCGCGTCGGAAGGTGACCTTGAGCGACACTTCTATTTGGACCTTCATTAAGCCGCCTCCACTCTCTTCGCCGCCTTTTACGTCCTTAAGCTCACTTGAATCTGAAGCTCTGCTGGTACTCTTGTCGCCCATGACTGATTCCACACCGGCCGTAACCTCCTTGGCATATCCCTCAAACTTACTGTTGAGTTCCTTAAGTTTCGCCGTGACATCCTTGATGCCGTCAAGGACTGCTCCCGTACCGCAATCAGCCGAGAAGTCCACCGTGCAGTCAAACATGAAATATTTGTTGGCAGGCGTATTCTCGTACACAACAGACACCTTGGTATCAAG
>JBJFDX010000190.1:0-7680 GCA_051890235.1 Bacteroidaceae bacterium
CAAGAATTCGCAAACAAGAAAAGAAATTTTATTTGTAACTTTGCAATGGTATATATACATGTTATGAGGAAGCATAAAGGAAAAGTCATTATGACCGAAACATCAAACCTGACGAGAAAGATTGCCTTACTTGTTATGGCAACTGCCATGGCAAGCATAGCCAATGCACAGAAATACCCACAGACAGAAGATGGCACCACAGTATCTTACAAACTGTTGAGTGCCTGTTCTGACTATACCGCAAATACCCTTTGTCTGCAGGACGAGAGCCGCACAAATACCACCTATCCCTATACATTGTCCGAACTGAACGGAGAGGCCAGAAACCAGGAATGGACACTCATCTGTGCCAACAAGGAACAGGAGACCTACCACCTGCGCAACAGAGCCACCTACAGATACATCAGCACAGAAGGTAACTGGGTAGACAACTTCAAGGTATTGACCTTTGCCACCAAGGTGGTTACATCAAATGCACTCTCCATCTCCGATCTGGGAGACGACCAGGTGGCCATCTCCTACGAAGATGCCCATGGCAAGAGATATCTCTCTGCCACAAATACCGATAAGGAGCAACCCAAATTGACCAGCCAGCTGAAGAACACCCAATGGGCATGGAAGATATACCGTACGGATGAATTGGCGAACGGAATCTATGAGGCATGCTCACCTGAGTTGCAGATATGGGTAGAGAATCAGCGAATCCAAGTAAGTGGTACCGACGACTGGATATTGACAGACATCTCCGGTATGTTACTGCCCAAGGACCAGCCCGTACTGTTCGGACACATTTACATCGTAAAAGCCAAGGGAGCCATACGCAAGTTCCTCGTCAAATAACCATTATCCGGAAAAAACAACAAACAAAGAAAATGAAATACTCAAAGCACCTAAGTCTGCTGTGTAGCATGATTATCGTCATGCTCTTCTCATGCAAGGAGAATGTTGACACATCAAACCGTTACGTTTTCAGAGAACGCACCATCGCAAGTTACCTGACAAGTCATGAGCAATTTTCCGACTATGTAAAACTGCTCAAGGGACAGAAGATTAGCGACCTGTCTGAGACCAGTGTTTACCAACTCATGACAGCCTATGGTGCATACACATGCTTTGCACCCACCAACGAGGCTCTGCAACTCTATCTGGATTCACTTGTCATCAAGAATGTCATCCCCGTAGCATCTTGGGATTCGTTTCCCAGCGCACATGTGCTCGACTCTGTCAGACGTGTCGTGGTAATGAACAGTATTCTGGATGGAACAAAGATTGACAAGGTGTTTCCTGTGGCCGAGTTTCCTCAGAACAACGAGGAATTCAGTGTCAACACCATGGAGGACAGAAAAATCAGCGCTTCGTATGCCAAGAACAACCCTGACTCATGCTTCATTGACGGCATCTGTCCCGTCTCTCTGAAGAACAGAGATATCGAAGCCATCAACGGATATATTCACGAACTGGGGTACGTCATCGCACCTAGCAACGAGACTTTGGGAAGCACACTCCACCGGTATGCCTACGATTCACAATGCGGATATAGCGTCATGGCTAAACTGGTGGAAGCCTGCCGACTGATTGACACCCTGTCGGTTGTGAAAGATGACGTGTATGAGATGCTTGTTCAGACCGAAGTCATCACAAATTGTAAGAATCCCCCACAGAGTTGGGCTGCCTATCCATGTCCCGAGCACAGGAAATACGGATTCACACTCTTTGCCGAAACTGACGAGTTCTGGGCAAAGACACTTGGCAAAGACATTAAAGACATCACCGTGAATGATGTGAGAGAATGGATTGCAAGCCAGAACTTCTACCCCGAAGCCAAGAACGATGAGAACTACACCAGCGAGGACAACCTGCTGTATCAGTTCGTTACCTATCATCTGATACCTCAGCGAATCCCCGTGGACAAGCTGACTATACATTACAACGAGAAAGGATACAATTACAAGAACAGCACTCACTACAGTATCCCCGTGTGGACACACTTCATCACCATGGGTAAGCGCCGCTTGGTGAAGAGTTGGCAAAGTGCGGAGAGCAACGGTATATATCTGAATCGCTTTCCCGTACTGGACAACGGCCGTCATGGTACCTATCATGAGATCTCGTGCGACCCAGAGAACGAAGGAATCTATCTGAACACAAGCGCAGAAGCAAATGTGATCAAGCTCATCAATGCCATGATTTATCCCATTGAAAAAGTTCTGGTATATGATGATCATACCCGAGACAATCTGGCAAAGACACGCTTGCGCTATGACTCATGGGACTTCCTGCCCGAGATGATGAACAACGACATGCGTCACATGGGCTACAACGCAAGCTTCTATTTCCCCAATGACCAAGTTTACAGCTATTTCGAGGATTGTAGGGTAAACACCAAGGACACCTACTTCTATATCCTCAACGGATGGGGCTCAGGATGGCCTAACTACCAAGGTGATGAAATGCTGGTGATGGGAATCTATGACATCACCCTTAAATTGCCACCCGTTCCACGTACAGGAACATGGGAGGTACGTATGGGTGTGTCTACCGAGAGTTCATGGCGCGGTATTTGCCAGGTATATTTCGGAACCAACCCCGACCAGCTTGCACCTGCAGGCATTCCCGTGGACATGGCATTGGGTGGACTTTACAGACGTGATGACGAGAAGGTCTACGGCAGTATCGTAGGTTGGGAAAAAGATACCGACGATGATGACTACAATGCCGAGGTGGACAAGCGCATGAGAAACAACGGATTCATGAAAGGTCCTGAATACATCGTGGAGACTCCTGGCGGCAACGACACCGACCGTTCCATGGAGAAAACCACTCGACGCATCATCATTCGCACCACCATGGATGCTGACAAGACCTACTACATGCGATTCAAATCCTGTCAGGATCAGATTCACAAGCAGCTCTTCATCGACTACATGGAATGGTGCCCCAAGGAAGTTTATGACAATCCTATAGAGCCTGAGGACATCTGGTAAGCCAAAGGTGAAGGAAACAAAAGTGAACGGGCAGTCTTTTGAGCAAACAGCAGACTGCCCATTCACCTTTATCAGTTCCCTTGACAAAGATTTCGCCACTCAGAATACACATTATATATATTATATATAAGTATAAAAACAACTAAAGCATATACATATATTCCGATATGAAGATCAAAAGACTCCTGCTCTTCTCCTTGTCATTTCTGGCAACATGTATCAACACCATGTCCCTCAGAGCTGACAACGTGGTGCTGACCTCCACTTCAGCCACATATCCCTATGAGAGAGGCCAATGGACTGCAGAACAATGTGCGGCATGGCAAGCCGAATATGGTCCCATCAGAGGTATCAACTGTCCCTATCCACCCTGCGATGCAGTATCACAGGAAGAGGCTATAGCCCTATGTGCCCGACTGGGATACAACTCCATACGCTGGTGGCCAAATGGCGGTAGTGTAGACGGCTATATCAATGATGTGGAAAAGTGGGCAGCATGGGCCGACAAATATGGCATGACCGTCTCACCGGTATTCAGTTTTGTGTATGGTTTCTATGGGGAGAACGGCAGCGAGACATCCCTAAAGAGCCTCGAGAAATGGGTTCGCGCGATTACTCAACATTTCCGTGGGGACAAGCGTATCATCCTGTGGGACATCTGGAACGAGCCTAACATGGACGACGATAAGACCGAAGGAATGATGTCCTGGATAGGTCAGATTGCCCAATGGATGCAGCAGGAAGGATGTACCCAGCCCATCTCCTCTTCCATTGTCTGGGATACCGGCGTAGGTCTCAACAATGCAACAGCCACTGGCAGACGACTCATCCGCGAGAACACCGAACGTCTGATGGACGTGCATAACTATCACGACTACAGTTGCCAGGATGGCTTCAATCAGGAGACAGCCACCATGTACAAACGCCTCAAGAAACTGGGTGACCGTCCCTTGGTATGCACCGAGTGTATGATACGCACCAATGGTTCCACATACGCTCGCACCTTAGTAGACTTTGCCAAGTACAACATCAATTTCTATGCATGGGGATTGAGCGCCTGTGACCCCAACTGGGAGGTCAAATGGGGACGCAGCACGTTCTACAACTGGGACCCAATGTTCCATAACGCACTCTATGCCGACAACGAGCCATACAACGAGAGTGAACCTCAATGGGTGAAGAACTATGATTTCCAAGGTGATTTCGGAGGAGTTGAGACAGGTGCCGAATACACCGAGGTATGGTCAACACGCCGGGCATGGCGCTGGATGCAACATGGCGAAAGCAAAGGCCTGCTGTGCAACTCCATTGAAGAAGCCACATCTGCCATCAACGCACACAAAGATGACGGCCTCTACAACGCCATTGCTGTGCGTGTGGGATACAAGAAATGGGCAAGCGGAAGCACTGCCACCAAGACACTCATCAACAGCATGCTCTCTGCTGCAGAAGAGGCAGGCATGACCATAATACCTATTCTGCTCACAAGCGAGGACATGAGCACCAATGCCTCCACCCTGGCCGACTACACCTTCAATCTTATCAACTCCTATTATTGTGACCGACGGATACAGGCATGGTGCTTATACCAGCAGACCCAGGACGGTATCTCCGACTCCGACATGAAGGATAAGTTATCCACTGTCCTGCGCAAGACACGCTATGCCGTCCAGAACCAGCCTATCTTCATGGCACCCAAGACCGATGGAGTGCAACCGGACAGCACACAGACAGACCTGGCAAACTGGATGTGGAGTTTGGGGGATGCCGTAGGTGTGACCGATGATGCCCCAGAGGGGTTCCTGAATACCCTCATGCGTCAGTACCACAAACCCATCTTCATGCTGGACAACAGCGCCCTCTCTCCTGAGATGGCTGCCAATCATGTCAACTGGATGTCCAGTGCCACTCTGAAGGAAGAGGACGTAGCATCATTCCACTTCACACCCTTCATGGACAGCAACGAAGATCTGAAAAGCAGATGGACAGGATGGAAAGCTTACCGATGGATGAACAGAGACGCCACCAGAGGCATCTACTGCAGCAGCATGACCAATGCTCTGAAGACGCTCAACAGTCTTCGAGGCACCTCCACACCCTACAACAGCGTGAGCGTAAAGCTCGACATGCGCACGTTCATAGGAAACAGAACCGGTTTCTTTGCCGACATGGACAGTTTGCTGATGATGGCAGAAGAGACAGGCATGACGGTACTGCCTCAGTTGTTGAGTGACTCCTATATCAATATTGCCACCTCCCGTCTCAAGGAGTATGTAAGCGAAGTGATTAGCCGCTATGCCACAGACACACGCATTCTGGCTTGGGAACTGTATAATAATGTATGTTCCGCAAGCAGCAATACCACCAAAGGCAACGAACTGGTTGACGAACTCTTTACCTCCGGCCGTGCTACCGGTGCCCAGCAACCACTCTTCATGACCCCATGCGTTTCCACCAATACTTTCCCCGATGGATTTGAGCCCATCAAGAACCTTGAACATGGTGTCTATGCCGGATGGAACAGACTGGGTTTCGGGAATGCCAATATCAGCTTATGCTATAAGATATGGTGTCAAAGCGATATCATCAGTTATGTGACAACCCAACGTAGCGACCATATGGGATGGCTCAATGCACAAGCCAACAAGTTTGGTCGCCCACTCTTCTGTTCCACATGGAAACCTGCAAGCAGCGAACCCTCGAGCAACGCGCTCGAAATCTTCAGCGACATGCACGTATCCTGGTTTGTCAATGGAACGTTAGACGAACAAGCGGTGAAGGACTTCAAGTACCGCCCCGTATCCACACAGCATTGATCAGATAGCCACATTATCTCATGAGCACAATCATCCACACCATCACTGGCAGGCAGGAAACGCGGAGAACCGCTCTAAACCTATGTGCCACACTCATTGCCTTGATGCTGTTTGGTACAGCAAGAGCACAGGACTATCCACAGAAGGATGCAAGCGGGAACTCCATCTTTTACAAAATCTTCAGTGCATCACCCCTATACGAGGGAATGTGTCTGCAAGACGACACACGCACCAACACACAATACCCTTTCGGGCTTGCCAGCCATGAGGCAGACAATAAGTATCAGGAATGGATACTCGTACCCGGAACCGCTGAGGGCACCTATCAACTGAGGAATCGTGGTACTTGGCGCTATATAGCCACCAACGGTTCGTGGCAGGATGCATTCTTCTCCATCAACTATTCAGCCAAAGCCAGCAAGGACAACGAGATCCTGTTCACCTCCCAGGGAGATGGTCAGATAACCATGACTTATCTTCAGGGAACCACCACACAGTTTATGTTGGTGGGCGATACAGACAAAGGTCCCGAGATTTTCGAGAAGAAAGGCCATAAGAACACCACCCGCGCATGGATTATTTATCCCAGCAACTCTGTACCCAACGATATCACTGCTGCAGAGAGCAATCAGGTAAGCATACAGGCAGTGGGTCGGCACATTGTGGTGAACGGTACAAGAAACTACGATGTGTATGACATACAGGGAAGGAGAGTGGATAGCGAGACAGAACTTTTACCAGGCGTATACGTGGTGGAAGCTGCCGGTACAGTCAAAAACGTGCTCATCAAGTAATTCCCTTCCCCTATTCTTTCAAACACGTCCCACATAACCAGATACAGAAAAATGAAACACATACTACTTCTGCTCACCCTCATGTTGTTCTCTGTAGGAACAGAGGCACAAAGGCATATTTTCCTGGCATCAAGCCCTGCCACCTATCCGATGGAGAACAATCAGTTCTACAGCGAGCCAGACACCACATTCTATATATTTCTGGCCTTCGGGCAATCCAACATGGTAGGCGATGCCACTCCCGAAGCCTGTGACTATGAGGGGATAAGCAGCCGATTCCAGATGATGGCCGCCGTGCCTCAGGCTGCCAACACAGGCAACAACAAAGGCGAAGCAAGGGAGATATACAAATGGTACAAGGCTACCCCGCCGCTCAACAGCGCCTATGCAGGATTGAGTCCCTGTGACTACTTCGGACGCACGTTGGTGGAGGGTCTGCCCCAGAATATCCGCGTGGGCATCATCAACGTGGCCATAGGAGGATGCTGCATAGAACATTTCTTCAAGGAATATGATCCTGCCGAACTGGATCGAAGCAACTGGCCCACATGGTTCAACAACACCATGCACTCCTATGCCGACATACCCTACATACGTCTGCTCGACTGCGCTCTGCGTGCTCAGCACAAAGGTGTCATCAAGGGTATCCTCATCCATCAGGGAGAGAGTAACAAATATGACACCCTGTGGCCCATGAAGGCAAAGAAGGTCTACGAAGACCTGCTGAACGACCTGAAGTTGAGTGCCGAGGAAGTACCTCTGCTGGCAGGTGAGGTGGTACATGCCGACCAGATGGGAAAAAGCAAGGAGGCCAACGAACAGATTAACCGCCTGCCGCTGTTTGTGCCCACCGCTCATGTCATCCCTTCCAGCGGATGCTCCGCCAATCCTGCAGATACCAATCATTTCAATGCTGCAGGATACCGTGAACTGGGGAAGCGCTATGGAGAAGTGATGCTCAGGCTTCTCGGCTACTAAGTCACGGGAGCCGCCACAAGCCTGCTGTTCTGTCCGACTGAATATTCCGCCATACATCATTTTCATGTATGGCGTTTTTCTTTGCACTTCTGCAGGAAAGTACACCAT
>JBJFDX010000191.1:0-2118 GCA_051890235.1 Bacteroidaceae bacterium
AAGACGGGATTGCAAGATAAATTTCATGTGCAGGGAATAGTCTACGATAAAGAACGTAACTGCATGTACATGTCCTTTACCACCAGCCTGCTTAAAGTGGACATGCAGGGAAACGTGCTGGGTAGCGTAGAAGGACTCACAGGCCATTTGGGATGTATCTCGCTCAACCATGATGACGGGCGCCTTTATGGCAGTCTGGAATACAAACATGATGCCATTGGGCAGGGAATCATGAATGGCTTGGGAGGTGTAAAAAACGATGCAAAGACAGGATTCTATGTGGCAATCTTTGATGTTTCCCGAATCAATCGCGAACACATGAAAGCCTCTGAAGTAATGACCTCTGTGTATTTGGCACCAGCCGTAAGAGATTACGAAGCCAAAGTTACCAACCAAGGACGTGTCGTGGACCATCGCTTTGGATGTTCGGGAGTTGACGGTCTGACACTTGCTCCTCAATGGGGAAAACAGAAAGGATGCAACATGCTCTATGTAGCCTATGGTATCTACTCAGAAAATGACCGAACAGACAATGATTATCAGGTACTGCTATGCTACGACATCAGCAAACTGAGAAAATATGAGCAGCCTCTGACACCACAGAATCTGCACAACAGCGGACCCAAGAACGCTGACCATACATATTATATATATACAGGAAACACCAGTTGGGGAATACAGAACCTATGCTATGACCGCTACACAGGCCATATGATGGCTGCTGTGTATACTGGAAAGAAAAGCGATTGGAAAAAATTTGGCCTTTATGTAGTGGATGGTCAGAGAAAGCCCGTCAAAGAGGTTCTACGTGGAGTGGAGCCAAAGACTAAAGGGCTGGTGTTACCTCTGCTCCAGCAAGGTGAGCAGGACACAATCCATGGTACATGGGGATGGAACTTCAACTGGGGAAATACAGGTTTGACATCCATAGGTGATGGACGCTTCTACGTATCGGTAGGAGGACGAGACAAACAGACCGGTCGTCAATATTGTGAGGCAAGATTATTCCGTTGGGAAAACAAGGAAGGTCTGCTTCCGATAGAAAAATAGCCTAAAAAAGAGGGTTCAACATAACAAAGAAAATGTAAGCAAATCAATATGCAGAAAGAAAGCATAATACAACTTCACAGAATCACAAAGAGCTTTGGCTCACTGCAAGTCCTGCGAGGCATCGACCTGGAAGTGAACCGCGGAGAAGTGATGTCAATTGTGGGGCCCAGCGGTGCAGGTAAAACTACCTTACTTCAAATCATGGGAACTTTGGATCGTCCTGACCAAGGTGAGGTAGTTATTGATGGAGAGAACGTGAGCAAACTCTCAGCCAACAAGATTGCACATTTCCGCAACAAGAATATCGGTTTCGTTTTCCAGTTTCATCAGCTGTTACCCGAATTCACAGCACTTGAGAACGTGATGATTCCTGCTCTCATAGGAGGAACAAGCAAAAAAGAAGCCAAACAAAGAGCGCAACAACTGCTGGACTTCATGGGACTCACTGGCAGAACAGAGCACAAGCCCAATCAACTGTCAGGTGGTGAGAAGCAACGTGTAGCCGTTGCACGTGCATTGGTAAACCATCCTGCCGTTGTGCTTGCAGACGAACCAAGCGGTTCGCTCGACACACACAACAAGGAAGAGTTGCATCGACTCTTCTTCGATTTACGTGACAGACTGGGACAGACATTCGTCATCGTCACACACGATGAGAACCTGGCCAGGCAAACCGACCGCACCATACATATGCTGGACGGAAATATCATTCTTCCAGAGAAAGTTTCAAACCATGAGGAGGAACGAATATGAGAGAGAAGGACTCACTACAGATAGGACGTGTATGCACGCTGAAGATAAATAGACAGGTGGACTTCGGATTCTATCTGGATGGCGGTGAACAATATGGAGAAATACTTCTGCCTAATGGTGAGATACGCCCAGATATTGACATGCGCTTGGGCGATGCGATTGAGGTGTTTCTTTATCTCGACCAGCAAGAGCGGATCGTGGCCCCCACACATATGCCCTTGGCACAAGTGGGAGACTTTGCATATTTGGAGGTTGCGTGGATAAACAACTTCGGAGCCTTCCTTCATTGGGGACCTCAGAAAGATCTCTTCGTAC
>JBJFDX010000192.1:0-2109 GCA_051890235.1 Bacteroidaceae bacterium
TCCTCGGTCGGGCTTGAAGTTGGCATAATAACATCCACTTTCGCTCTTTACTTCCAGACTCTTCCAGGGATAAGGATTGCCTTCCTTTCCGCGAGCAGCAAATTCCCATTCTATCTCGGTTGGGAGGCGGAACCGTTGCAGCTGCTTGGCATATCCGCCCAATCCTTTCATAAGGAAGTCCGTACGCCAGGCGCAGAATGCATTTGCCTGTTCCCAAGACACTCCCACCACAGGATAATCATCATAGGCAGGATTGCTGAAATAGAGTTTCATGTAACGCTCATTGTCGGCATTCTGGAAATCATTTACCCAGCAGGTGGTATCGGGATAGATGTTGACGATATAGGTATTGAGGAAGTCCCATGGTCCTGAGAGCGGACGTGTGATGGTTTGTCTTACTATCTTGCCATCATCGTCTATCCATGCCGTATCCTTACTTATCATGACGTCGCTCATATCCACAGGGTGATCGGTATTGAGGTCGCGCTCCTCGGGGTTGAGTCGATATTTGCGCTGAGCCGCGGCAGCGTAGTCATAGATTTCATATCTATAATTAAGTTGGCTGGCATCAAGCATTTTGGTACCGTCAATGGGATGTGTCACGTAGACACTCTCGATGGCTCTCTGCTCATCCTCGGTGGCTTTCTTCCAGGGGATAGCCTTGCTCCAGTTGAGGTGTGGAGTGACGGGATTGCCCTCCTTGTCCTCTTCTATCTTGTAGCTCTCGTCGCCTCCGTAGGCAGGGTCAGCCAAACGTTCACGAATGATACTGTCACGTACCCAGTTGACAAACTGGCGGTACTTGGCGTTGCTTACCTCCTGTTCGTCCATCCAGAAGCCATCCACGCTAATGTCCCTCACGGGGAATTCGGTACCCCACAGGGAGTCATTATCTTCGATGCCCACGCGAAGTGAGCCTTTACGTACGGCCACCATGCCATAAGGTGTGGGCTCGCTATACGCCGAACCTCTCACGCCTGTGAGTTCGCCTCCGGTAGCGTTGGCGTTCGAACTGCTCCCCATGCAACTCGCCATCGTAATGGTTACGAGAGCGAGCGAAAGCGCTATAAGCAGACTCTTTGTCTTCATATCTTATTCTTCTCTCTGTATGTTTCTTAAATGTTCTTATCAGTTCCGCATGAGCATCAAAGCAAGCGCACACTCTTGTGCAGGTTCTTGCCTTTCTTGAAGAGATTAAGGTCGGTCTGATATCCCACCATCACTTCATGGGTGCCATTCAGGGCGCCTATGCCGCCTGTATACATCTCATAACTGTAGCCGATGTTGATGCCATGGAAATCTATCCCGAGCATTACGCCCACGCTATAGGTGGGACTGTACATGACACCTGCATACATTTTATGTTTTGCGCCGTCATACATGAGTCTGGCACTCAGGTCGGCCCTCCATTCACTCAAGTCTGTCCGGAGCAAGGCATCTGTGGCCAGAGCATATTGCGGATGACGGAAGCGCAGTTTGTATCCGCCCATGGCATATATCGTAGGATCGACCTTCAGTTCGTAGGTCTTGTCATCACCCAGCCTGATGGTAGGTCCCAGCAGATGAGTGGCACTCACCCCGGCATACCACACTTGCTTGTAGCTGTATCTGAGGCCTGCATCCAAGTCAAATGCCGTTCCGTTTACCTGACTTGTGGCAAAGGCTGGGTCGCTACTGTCCTCCACATCAACCTTTGAGCCATCAAATCCCTCGGTAAGAATGGCCGGCCTCAAGCCCACGCTCAATCTGCCTTTGCCCAGTTTCTGGTGATAGGCATAGTGAAGATATATCTTCTTGGTGGTAAAGAGTCCTGCCTTGTCATTCATAAAGCCAAGCCCTGCCCCATGGCTGGGTCCGAAGAACCACAGGGGGAGGTCGGCCGTAAGGGCCATCGTGGCTGGCGCACCCGAGAATCCTGCCATCTGTTGGCTATAGACTCCATGCACATCCAGTTTCCCATAAACGCCTGCCGCTGCAGGGTTATACCAGGATTGGAGCGCCCATGAATTGGTGAACGCCACATCAAACTGTGCCCTTGCCTGCAGAGCTACCAGCAGCATACCTATCCACAGTAGTCTTTTCATCCTATGTGTAATAACGATTCAAGAG
>JBJFDX010000193.1:0-2106 GCA_051890235.1 Bacteroidaceae bacterium
AGAGCAAGAAGAACAGATAGATTTTTCATAAGGTGACGGTTGGGTTTCTGAATTATGTTGTAACTTTGCCATATACTATACACTAAAATAAGGGAGGAAGCCATGAACAGTTACATCACCAAAAGTCTGGAGGCTGACGAGAAGGTAGTTCTGCGAGGACATTACCATTGGACATTCACAGCCAGCAAAATCATCTGTGCATATATCTTTGCCATAGCAGCCATAGCCCTGCTGATAGCCACACGTTATTACCCTGATTACAAGACCACCCTTTTGGCGCTGGCCGCATCAGCTCTGGTTCTGGCCCTGATAAATGCCGTATGGGGATACATTCTGCGCTCACGCACAGAGTTTGCCGTAACTGACACACGATTCATACAGAAAGATGGAATACTGGACATCTCCATCAAGGAAATACCACTCTACAAGGTGGAGACGGTCAACTTTACACAGTCTCTCCTGCAGCGCATCCTGGGCACAGGTAATATCGAACTGGTGGGAAGTGGAGGCACAACACACCAGCTCACCTTCATCGCCAATCCTATGGAAGTAAAGAAAGCCGTTGCAAGAGCAATCAGCAATAAGGAGAAAATGCAAAGGACTTCAAACCAAGAGGATAACACAGCCGAGGAAAAATGAGCAAGACACGTGGCCAAGGAGGGACTTATTCCAGCAAAAATGTATAACTTTGCGGTTTATTATCATATAAGCAATATACATAATGGACATGAAATACAAGGTGCTGGCTCTCGATTTGGATGGCACACTCACCAACAGTCAGAAGAAAATAACCCCACGCACAAGGGAAACGCTCATCAAAGCCCAGCAAAAGGGACTGAAAATCATATTAGCCAGTGGAAGACCACCCTTTGGCATCAAGCCCATAGCCGAACAACTGGAACTGAAGAAATACGGGGGATACATTCTGGCCTTCAACGGAGGAGTCGTGATAGACTGTTCCACAGGCGAGACCATCATGCAACGTACCCTCGACACAAGTCTGTATCCCTACCTCTATTCAAAAGGGAATACCGATGATTTCAAAATCCTGAGTTATTTGGGAGATGACATCGCCTGCGAGGATATAGAGGATGAATATGTGCAATACGAAGCCCGACTCAACGGAATGGGATTGCACAAGGTAGAAAACTTCCTGAAAGAAATAGATTTCCCCGAGCCCAAATTCCTGATAGTGGGCAATCCCTCCAAGTTGGCCTTACTGGAGAAAGAACTGGCAGAACACCTGAAGGGCATAATGAATGTGTACAGAAGTGAACCCTTCTTCCTGGAACTTCTTCCCCTGGGGATTGACAAGGCAGACTGTCTGGACACCTTCCTCAAGCAACAAGGATATCAGCAACAGGACCTCATGGCCTGTGGTGACGGATACAACGATCTGAGCATGATACGCTATGCCGCCATGGGAGTTGCTATGGCAAATGCACAGGAGGAAGTCATCAGGGCTGCAGACTACGTGACACTTAGCAACGACCAGGACGGAGTGGCAGAGGCCGTGGAAAAAATACTCATGCAGAAAGAATAAGCCAAGCCCTCTCCCACCAAAAAGTCGACAGCATATGCGGATGATACACAACAGGAGCCACCAGGCAGCACTCGTACTCTCAAGTGGAGGAGCACGAGGATACGCACACATAGGAGCCATCGAAGAACTGGAGCAACAAGGCTTCCATATAACATCCATAGCCGGAACATCCATGGGAGCCTTGGTGGGAGGCATGTACGCAACAGGACAACTTCCAAAGATAAGCGCATGGCTGAAGACACTCAACAGGTGGCAACTATTCTCTCTCGTTGATCTTACCCTAAGCCGCACACACCTCATCAAGGTGGAAAAGGTACTCGACGCCATGAAACAAATAGTTCCCGACGTGAGAATTGAACATCTGCCCATCCCCTACTGCGCCGTAGCTGCCGACATCAAAAACCAAGAGGAAATCATCTTTGACCACGGGAGTCTGTATGAAGCCATAAGGGCATCTATCTCCCTACCCTCTTTCTTCGAGCCAATAAAAAGGAAAAACTGCATTCTCATGGACGGAGGACTGGTAAATCCTCTGCCTCTGAACCGAGTAAAAAGAAACGACG
>JBJFDX010000194.1:0-2099 GCA_051890235.1 Bacteroidaceae bacterium
GAGCGATAAAGGTGGTGTCCATATACTGGAACTTCTGTGTCTGAGGAATGGCAATCACACGCTTGAAGAGCAATTTACCCTCATACCAACCCTCCCTCTTGGAAGAGAAGAACAGCTGGCGCTCCTCTCGCTGGGCACGAGCATTCTCTGTGGCCTCACGTGTAGCGGCTCCCTTGTCCTTGAAATCCTCGAGAGTGTTTGCCGTGGTCTTGATGACAATAAAATAAGAATGGGCACGCACCTTGTAGCGCTTGGGATACATACCAGGTCCTTCCACAAAATTCTTGATATCCTGAACCAGGAACTCGTCCATATCGATATCAGGTATTCCCTGAAGGAACTCTATTGCATCTTTCACAGAAGAGACAAGCGTCTCTTTATTAAAATATCGAAGATAAATATTCATGCTTTATTTGTCCAAAAATACAAATTCGGTTGCAAAGGTACAAAATCGTCTTCTCAAACGAAAATTATGACGGGAAAAGATATCATGTATGGGTGTATTTTATATAATTTTGCAGTCAGAAAACTCCGCACGCGGAGAAAACGTTCCCAATGAGCAAGTTGCAGATACGTATGTTTGTCCGGCAATGGACTCTGGCCATAAGCATGATTGCCGGTATCAGTTCTTACTTTCTCCTCTCATGGCTACCCTTGGGGAGTGACGTGCGCAGATGCATGCTACAGGGAGTGACAGTCCTGCAGCCCACGCTCATTTTCATGATGCTCTTCCTCACCTTCTGCCGTATTCATCCCTCTCAGCTGCGACTGTGTCGCTGGCAGATATGGAATCTGTTGTTTCAGACGGGGATGTTCCTTCTGTTGTGCCTGCTGCTGGTCATCTTCCCCCACACGCATCTTCGCGCAGTGATAGAAGGCGCATTGCTCTGCTTTATCTGTCCCACTGCCACTGCAGCCGTAGTGGTAACCGGTAAACTGGGTGGCCGTGCAGGTACCACCACTACCTACACCCTGCTCATCAATCTGTGTGTTGCCCTATTGGTTCCCCTGTTGGTTCCCATCGCTCATCCCCAGCAGGGCATGAACTTCACGCATGCCTTCTGCGTGGTCCTCAGCAAAGTATTCCCCCTGCTGCTCTGCCCCATCCTATCTGCTGAACTGCTCAGGAATATATCGCCGGGCATCACATCACGCCTGGCTTCCTATAAGGATTTACCTTTTCACCTGTGGGCAGTGGCACTTGCCCTTGCATTGGCTGTCACCACCCGAAGCCTCATCAACAGTCATGTGTCTGTAAGCATGGCAGGAGGTATCGCCTTGGTTTCCCTGTTGGCTTGCATACTGCAATTTGCTGTGGGCAGGATAGCAGGCCTGAAGCACGGAGACCCCATAAGCGCAGCTCAATCATGCGGACAGAAGAACACGGTATTTGCCATATGGATGGGTTACACCTTCCTGACACCCGTAACAGCCCTTGCCGGCGGATTCTACAGTATCTGGCACAACGTGTACAACTCCTGGCAAATGGCCCAGATGAAGAAGAAGGAAGTTTCCGGCAATTCTCCTGAGCAACAGGAATTCACTCACTTAGGAGCAGAATCTCATCCTGATGATTGCACAAGCAGCACTGTCCGTCAGAAATGACCCATGCGGGGCCATGCAACTGCTCGCGCGTGCCCTTCTTGTACACGAAAGAACCATCGGGCAAAGCATAAAAGCGATGGTTCATACTGTCTCCCAGAGCAATTTCGTCAATCATCATCTTACCATCGAGCATCACATCACGTAACCTCTGGAAATGAGGGATGACAGAGGTGTGTGTGAGACCGAGTCCGGGCAGGAACCTCTGATAGAAAGGATCAACAGCCTCACCTTCCTCCTCGGGTAAAGCATACACACGCTCGGCACTGTTCATGCTTCCTGCACTCACACCCAGCAATACTCCATGCCAATCGGAAAGTAAGGAACGAAGTCCTATACGCTGGAAGAAATGGTTCTGGGTGGGAACATGTCCTCCACAAAGCATGATAAAATTGGCTCCAGAGACAAGATAAGGAGCATCGGGAGCCGTATCATCATGAAGAACATTTGATGTCAACACATTCGCACCCAGTTCACCTAAACTCTCGTTCATATAC
>JBJFDX010000195.1:0-2098 GCA_051890235.1 Bacteroidaceae bacterium
GAATTCCTATATTTCATATCAGTTTTAATTTCGGTTTTCAGCACAAAATTATACCTTTTTCCATGAATAGCAAAGGATTCTGATAATGTTTTTTAAGATTTCTGTTCTTTTTGTTTTTGAGTATGCTTTTGCAGCAAACCTGTGAGTGGATGTGACATGCGTGTGACATATGATGTTTGGGGCTATGGTCGCTTATGGGGCACTTGATGTTCCTGGAGCGTCGGTATATGAGGAATTTATGTTGGCAATCCTTGGGCGTTCGGCTAAAAGACTGTATCTTTGCATCTCGAAAAGGTTGCCCAGATGGTGGAATTGGTAGACACGAGGGACTTAAAATCCCTTGACCATTGCGGTCGTACGGGTTCGAGTCCCGTTCCGGGCACGGAAGAGAGGATGTGGCAGTTGTGTCATGTCCTCTCTTGTTTCTGATGGGCATTGGCAGAGGCCGGTTCGAGTTTAGAGCAAACTCGTATCACGTTCAAGGCAAACAAGGACCGAGTTTGCGTCAAACCTTCCTGCGGTTCCTTTGCATCCGATGCGCGATAGGGGACGAAGCGGATGAAATGCGTAGGGAGAACGATTCGGCTTGTTCGGAATGAGTATTGATTGCCTCTTGAAGTCAGATGGAATGATTGCTCGCTGATGTAAATTTGAAAAGTCGGGATAGCAAAAAGTTGGCTTTGTGTGTTTTGAGGAAAGTATTTCAGCTTAAACCCTTTGCCGATAATTTGAAAACCCATATCTTTGTTTCTCAGATAAGTATAACTCATTATTAAAAATATAAAAGCATTATGGCATTTTTAACTGACGAAAAACTGGTGATTGTCGGTGCTGCTGGCATGATCGGTTCTAACATGGTGCAGAGCGCACTCATGCTGAATCTGACTTCTAACATTTGTCTCTATGACGTGTTCTCACCCGAAGGCGTGGCTGAGGAAATGCGTCAGAGCGGATTCTGCGATGCAAATATCACTGCTACTACCGATGTGGCAGAGGCATTCAAGGGCGCCAAGTACATCATCTCAAGTGGCGGCGCTCCCCGCAAGGAGGGAATGACCCGTGAGGATTTGCTTGCAGGAAACTGTAAGATTGCCGAGGAGCTGGGTAAGAACATCAAGACCTATTGCCCCGATGTGAAGCATGTGGTAATCATCTTCAATCCTGCTGATTTGACTGGCTTGGTAACTCTGTTGTACAGCGGCCTGAAGCCCGGTCAGGTAACCACACTGGCAGCTCTGGACAGCACACGTTTGCAGAGCGCTTTGGCCAAGAAGTTCGGCGTGATGCAGAATCAGATTGTGGGTGCACACACCTTCGGCGGTCACGGTGAGCAGATGGCGGTATTCGGAAGCGCAGTAAAGGTGGCAGGCAAGCCTCTTACAGACATCATCGGTACACCCGAGTTCCCTGCTGAGGAGTGGGAGCAGATGAAGGTGGATGTTACCAAGGGCGGTGCAGCTATCATCAAGTTGCGTGGCCGTTCTTCATTCCAGAGCCCCTCTCTGCTTTCTGTACAGATGATTGCCAGTGTGATGGGCGGCAAGCAGTTCCCCTATCCTGCAGGAACATATGTTCAGACCGAGAAGTATGACCATATCATGATGGCTATGGATACCACTCTGGATCAGAACGGTTGCTCGTATACTGTACCTCAGGGCACAGCCGAGGAGAATGCCAAGTTGGACGCTTCTTATGAGCATCTTTGCAAGATGCGTGACGAACTGGTGACCTTGGGCATTATTCCCGCCATCAGCGAGTGGAACAAGATCAATCCCAATCTGTAAGCAGACGTCTTGGAGAGATTCCGGAGATCTTTGTCTCCAGTTGTCCTGGTAGAGAAAATCTGAGAGAATCATTCCGCAAAGAAAGGTAAACCAATCTTTGCACTATACTATATAAAAGGAACGCGCGCGTGTGCGTTCCTTTTATATTGATAAGCGTTGTTTCGTAAGATGCCTGAGTGGACCGATTCCCGTTCGGCAGAGCCTTGCCTGGTTCTCAAGTTTTCTTTTTCGCCCGAATCAGTCATTCGCGTTATGATGAGAACTGCTTATATTTTTGGGCAGATGTGTATTCGTTTTGAGGGAGTAATGGAGAT
>JBJFDX010000196.1:0-2097 GCA_051890235.1 Bacteroidaceae bacterium
TACCTTCAAGATACCGTTGACCATCTGGTTACATGAGGTCATCATGCTGGCACACATCAAAATAGCTACCAATAATATACTCTTTTTCATTTTCTTATTCCTTTATTCAATATCCTTATACTCCATTTACAGGTTACAGACAAGCAGAGGTTTATTCTCCTTTTCTGCCCAAATAATCAGCCTTAACCTCCTCATAGAAGTTTGCCATAGTCTGGTCAATGTAAGGAGCCAACCAGAAATAGCCAATGCCTAAAGTGAAAATACAAAGGATAGCCCAACCCAGGAAAGAAAGTACCAACAAGAAGAGCTTCCACTTATATCCATCCATCATCTCTGCACTAAGACGTAGCACCTGATTGCCACTGAGTTCCGGATTGTCACGCAAGATGTATGGCACCAGAGCCAAGCGCAAACTCATCCAAATACCAGGGATAATAAGCAGGCAATAGAACAAAATCTGCATGATAGCACTAATAAGCGCAGTAACCAGTACACGACGGAAATCCCGATAGCCCACAAACAGGTTGCCTACGCCAAAGGGATCATCAGTCTCGGCACGATGGTTACCCAAGAAGGCAACAGAGTAACTCCAACCTACAGGCAGAAGCAGCAACGTGAAAATGAACCCAAACACACCCGAAGTGGAATCGGCAAGAGTCTTCACCAAATAAGTGTCTGAGGCAAAAACAATGGCACGTGGTCCGAACACAAGGTTATCCAGTCCGCTACCCAACATGGATGCGAAACCCATGATAATCATATAGACAAATGTAAACATGGCTGCTTCCATCCAGCGACCACTAAGATCGGCGCGACCTTTTGCGCGCAACTGTGACAATGAACTAATCATAGTTTTAATACTTTTTATTGATTTACGTTTTTTCGAATATTCTCGTCTAACTTAATGTTCCTCTGCCTGCCAATGTGAGACGACCTCATCGATGCTCACGCCCAATGCACGCATCACCCTGAAGAGATCAGGCAACTGCTCTGTAAAAAACTCCTCTCTGCGCAGAGTCTCTACAGCCTGTATACCGCCCTCTGCCACGAAGTTTCCCAAACCACGCTTCGTGTTGGCCACCCCCTTCATTTGCAGCCACTCCAGTGATCGAGCCACAGTATTGACGTTTACCTCCGCCTCCATGGCAAGTTCACGCACCGAAGGGAGTTTATCACCTTCGTGGAACTTGCCCGAGAGAATCTCATCGCAAACATGTTCCGCAATTTGCAGATATATAGCTTTTTGTTCCTTAAATTCCATAACAAAGAGTTTTATTAACGGTTACGACGGGTGGTTATCTGCGCTCTGCAGTACAATCTATAAGTCAAAAACCATATACCAACCAGCAAGATGAGCATAATCAGACATCCCAACGCAAACCAGATGGATTGATTGATATTGATGTCAATGACCATATGAGTGAAACATTCACGACCACAAACTTGCAGAAGCAAGCCGAAGGTAAACATAGCTCCAAAACTTAAAACTATCCAGAAAAGCACATGAGCCAACCAGGTAAGTATGATATTGTAACGATACTTGATGGCATTGCCCAAAGCGAAAGTGCTCATATAGCAAAGTGATGAAAGCGTCATGAATGCAAACATCCAACAAGAATAGTCAAGACTGCCAAAACTTACGAACACCTTAGTGAGAGCGTCAAACCACGCATACGTCAGAGATGACACCAAGGGCAAGCATCCAAAGAGCAGAGCAAAAAACAGATTGACCGCATCTGCACACAGCACACAGCATCCAAAGACCAACAAAGGAGCAACCAAACAGAAGAGTGCGTGCCAAAGGAATCGCTCCACATTGCTGGCAGGAAGAGTAAGTTCTGCTATGCGCCCCTGCTTGTGAACCAAATTGTGGAACATATACCCCATATATATGATTGGAATAAAATTGGATATTATTGCATAATACAAGCCCATGTCCAGATTGTTTTTTATTAGGGGCACATTCACATCTCCATAGTTTCCACTGAAATCGAAGATGGAAATACTTCCACTTGACCACCACAGGAGATATTGGAATACCACCGGGGCGACAGCCAATACCAACAATCCAGCTACCTGACTCAAATAGAATTTCTT
>JBJFDX010000197.1:0-7590 GCA_051890235.1 Bacteroidaceae bacterium
ATATCAAAACTGTAATCTCTTCTATGCAACACATAAGAAACTTCTGTATTATTGCACATATTGACCACGGCAAGAGTACCCTTGCCGACCGATTGCTTGAGTTTACTCATACCATCAAGGTGACCGAGGGTCAGATGCTGGACGATATGGACCTGGAGCGTGAGCGTGGTATCACCATCAAGAGTCATGCTATACAGATGGAATATGTCAGAGATGATGGCAGTTACACGCTTAATCTCATTGATACCCCGGGACATGTGGACTTCAGTTATGAGGTGAGCCGCAGCATTGCAGCCTGCGAAGGAGCCTTGCTGGTAGTGGATGCCACCCAAGGTGTGCAGGCACAGACCATCAGCAACCTCTATATGGCCATTGATAATGATCTGGAAATCATTCCGGTGGTCAATAAATGTGACATGCCCAACGCTATGCCCGAGGAGGTCATGGACGAGATTGTGGACCTGTTGGGATGCAAGCGTGAGGAGATTATCTGTGCCAGCGGTAAGACAGGCATGGGTGTGCAGGAGATATTGGATGCTGTGGTAGACCGTGTTCCATCTCCTCAGGGAGACGAGGATGCTCCTCTGCAGGCCCTTATCTTTGACTCTGTCTTCAATTCTTTCCGTGGTATTATAGCTTATTTCAAAATTGTAAACGGTTGCATCCATAGTGGTGATAATGTGCAGTTTATCAACACAGGACGTGAATATAAGGCTGATGAAATAGGCGTGCTCAAGATGGATATGGTGCCCAAGCAGGTGCTTCATTGTGGCGACGTGGGATATATCGTGAGCGGAATCAAGACTGCCACTGAGGTCAAGGTGGGTGACACCATCACTACCGTGACCAATCCCTGCAAGGAAGCCATTGCCGGATTTGAGGAGGTGAAGCCTATGGTCTTTGCCGGCGTTTATCCTATTGAGACAGAGGACTTCGAGAATCTGCGTGCCAGTCTGGAGAAACTCCAGTTAAATGATGCCAGTCTCACGTTCCAACCTGAGAGTTCCGTGGCTTTGGGCTTTGGATTCCGTTGTGGATTCTTGGGCTTGCTTCACATGGAGATTGTGCAGGAGCGCCTTGACCGTGAGTTCAACATGGATGTGATAACCACTGTGCCCAACGTATCTTACCTCGTGTATGACAAGCAGGGCGAGGTTCGTGAGGTGCACAACCCATCCGGTATGCCCGAGGCCACGCTCATCGATCATATAGAGGAACCCTATATCCGTTCCACGGTCATCACCAATACGGCCTACATAGGTCCCATCATGACCCTTTGTCTGGGCAAGCGAGGTGAATTGCTCAAGCAGGAATACATCAGCGGCAACCGAGTGGAGATTCAATATGCTATGCCTCTGGGCGAAATCGTCATCGACTTCTATGATAAACTGAAGAGTATCAGTAAAGGATATGCCTCCTTTGACTATCATCAAGATGGATTCCGACCCAGCAAACTGGTCAAGATGGATATTCTGCTCAATGGTGAACCCGTGGATGCTCTCAGCACGCTCACCCATGTCGATAATGCTGAAGGATTCGGAAGACGCATGTGTGAGAAGCTTAAGGAACTGCTTCCTCGCCAGCAGTTTGATATCGCCATTCAGGCAGCCATCGGTGCCAAAATCATTGCACGTGAGACAGTGAAGCAGGTTCGCAAGGATGTGCTGGCGAAGTGCTATGGAGGCGACGTGAGCCGTAAGCGTAAACTGCTTGAGAAGCAGAAGAAGGGTAAAAAGCGCATGAAGCAGATAGGCAACGTGCAGGTGCCTCAAAAGGCATTTCTGGCTGTTCTCAAACTGGATTAAACACTACAACAAACTGATAATCATGCTCTCCTGAAAACCATGAGTTGTGTGAACCATGGCCAGAGATGAGTGTTTGACCTTAGACAAAAATTGATTTTAAATACTTGAAAGCAAGATAGTCATAGTATGTACAGACGACGTGATGTTGCAAGGGAGATTGCCCGCATCTATTGTACGTTGACCCCGCAGGGAATCGACGCGCTGGGCAGTATTCTTGTTCCCATGAAGTTCCAAAAGGGCGATACCATTCTGCCCGAAGGACAGGTGTGTCGTGCCATGTATTTTGTGGATAAGGGTATGGTGCGCCAGTATTATTATAAGAATAAGCGTGATGTGACGGAACATTTCTCCTTTGAAGGGCGCATCGTGTTCTGTATCGAGAGTTTCCTGAAGCAGGAGCCCAGCAGACTTATCGTGGAGGCTCTGGAGCCCAGCGTGCTTTATGCTATCCCCTATGACGATTTGCACAATCTGATGGTTCGTAATCAGGAGATGGAGATGCTCTATCGGAAAATTCTGGAGCACGTGGCCATCAGCAGTCAGGAACATGCCGACAGCCAACGTTTCGAGAATGCTTCTGAACGCTATGAACGTTTGCTCAGAGAGAAACCTGAGATTGTCCTGAGAGCACCTATGGTTCACATTGCCAGTTTTCTGCAGATGACACCTGAGACTCTGAGCCGTGTGAGAAATGCAAGTGCCCAGCAGAGTCTGAGGTCCTCCACCCGAGATCAGAATGACGCTTGGTGGACGCACACTACCGAACTGAAATAAACCTATGATGTGGGAAATTAGACGAGCC
The DNA here is from genome assembly GCA_051890235.1 of Bacteroidaceae bacterium. Lineage (GTDB taxonomy): Bacteria > Bacteroidota > Bacteroidia > Bacteroidales > Bacteroidaceae > Physcousia. Next base: position 2,608 of record JBJFDX010000197.1, read on the forward strand.
GAATGCTTGGCTCATTCGTGATTTCGTCTTATCTTTGCACCCGATTTTTAACGACAAAGAGTGCTTGGTAACCTCTTTTAAAACAAAACAAGATTATGATACAAAACAAAACTGTGAGTATCGCCTTCATGATTATGGGCATACTCTTCTGTACTTGTCTGATCACCAGCAACCTTCTTGAGACCAAAGTATTGCAGTTCGGCCATTTTACCATGACCGCTGGTGTACTCTGTTTTCCCGTTTCCTACATTCTGAACGATTGTATTGCTGAAGTGTGGGGCTTCCGTAAGGCACGTCTCATCATATGGACAGCCTTTCTGATGAATTTTCTGGTGGTGGCCTTAGGGCAGTTGGCAGTCATTATGCCTGCCGCTTCCTTCTGGCTTGACAACGAACCTCATTTCAATTTTGTCTTCGGACTGGCTCCCCGAATTGCGGCAGCCTCCTTTACCGCCTTTATTGTGGGCAGTTTTATCAACGCTTACGTGATGAGCAGAATGAAGGTGACCAGCCAGGGGAAGCGTTTCTCACTTCGAGCCATTGTGAGTACCCTCTATGGTGAGAGTGCCGACAGTCTGGTTTTCTTTCCTCTTGCCTTTGGCGGTCTGATGCCTTTGACCGAACTGGGCAAACTGATGCTGCTTCAAGTGATTGTAAAGACCCTCTATGAGGTGGTGATGTTGCCTGTTACCATTAGAGTGGTACGCTACGTGAAGCGGCGTGAAGGAACTGATGTATATGATGATAAGATTTCTTATAATCCTCTGAAGATATTTGAATTATGATTTCCATGGATGGTGATTGCATCGGGGGAGAGTCTGCCCTTGTGGTCTTCTCTGGCGGTCAGGATAGTACCACGTGCCTTTATTGGGCAAAAGAGCATTTTCGGAGGGTTGTCACATTGAGTTTTTCCTATGGACAGAAGCACGCTCTGGAAGTTCAGTTGGCCAAGCAACTGGCTGCAGAAGCAGGTGTAGAATGGGAATGTATGGATGTGAGTTTCATCTCCCAGTTGAGTCGCGGATGCTGTAGTCTTACCGATTCCTCTCTCCAAATAGAGGACGTCAAGGCAGAAGAAGACAAATGGCCCACCACCTTTGTGCCCGGTCGTAATCTCTTTTTCCTATCCATAGCCGCTGTATATGCCCGTTCACATGGGATAAGCGATTTGGTGACAGGGGTAGGGCAGGCAGACTTCAGTGGTTATCCCGATTGCCGGGACAATTTTATCAAGAGCCTTAATGTGACGCTCAATCTCGCCATGGATGAGCAGTTCAGAATTCATACGCCTCTGATGTGGCTCAACAAGGCTCAAACCTGGGCTATGGCCGACCGCCTGGGTGTACTGGACATCATTCGAGAGAAGACGCTTACCTGCTACAATGGCATTCCAGGGGATGGCTGTGGCCATTGTCCTTCATGCCGTCTGCGCCGGGAAGGCCTTCAAAAGTATTTAACCCTAATCGGACATTAGACTGTTATGAGCTTGCAAACATTCTTTTTGTCATCAGTATTCCCGTTTCTTGATTACGATGGACTCCATTGCGCCCTCAGAACGAAAAGACATCTACTCAAAAAATAAAGTTGAAATCATCATAACGCTAATGACCGATTCGGGTTTAAGAACTAAACAAAATAAACATGAGTAACATGAGAGAACAGGAGGGGCTGTCTGCACTTGGTCGCAGGACTGAGTACCGACAGGATTATGCTCCCGAAGTGCTTGAGACATTTGTCAACAAGCATCCCGACAATGATTATTGGGTGCGATTCAATTGTCCTGAGTTTACAAGTCTATGTCCCATCACCGGACAGCCGGACTTCGCTGAGATACGCATCAGTTATATTCCTGCCGAGCGAATGGTGGAGAGCAAGAGTCTGAAGCTCTATCTCTTCTCCTTCCGTAATCATGGAGACTTTCACGAGGATTGTGTGAATGTCATCATGAAGGACCTCGTGCGGCTCATGCAACCCAAGTATATTGAGGTGACAGGTATCTTTACTCCTCGTGGAGGCATCAGCATCTGGCCATATGCCAATTACGGAAGACCTGGCACCAAATATGAGGAGATGGCCACTTACCGCATGATGCATCATGATATGCATTAGGGTGTAAGAAAGGTCATCTTGAAGGAAGTTTTTTCAAATGGGATTTCTTGCTGCTTTTGGCTTGAAGTCCCTTTTTCTCTTAAACAGAAAGCATGTTTATTGGCAGCAAATGCTTAACTTTGCATTCCGAAAATGATTTGATGCCTCATGCCTTGATTATTGCTTTGGGAATCATGATGGCAATTATGTTTATTTAAAGTAGAGATGACAAGGAGAATACTGTGTGCCTTGATGCTGGTGCTGAGTTGTGCAACCGCAACACTGGCTGTTCTCAAGGAGAGAGACCTGCCTCGAACGCTTGGCGTCCTTAAGGCTGAACTTCAGGACCACTATGAGCGTCAGCAGACGTTTATGAGTATGTATGAGCAACGCGGTGCACAACAGCATCAGATGCTGGTGAACTATATGCAGCAATGTGAGCAGATCAGTCTGATGCTCTATTCGCAATCATCTGAGAACACCTTCGACATGGCTTATGCCTGTCAGCAGGCTACTAATCTTGCTGAGGAACTTGAGAAGCGTAACAGTCGCATGCATCAGTACGACAAGATTATCTCCCAGATGAAAACTGAGATAGAGCGTTACGATGCCCTCATTCAGTCGCTCAAGAGTATGCCTCCCGTCTCTGCCAAGGATGCCGATAGCGTGTTGTCGGTCTATGACAGCATACTCATCCAAGCCATTGATTCTTTGGCAGAGAAGGCTGATTCTATCAAGGCCGTTCAGGATACCATGAAGGCTAAGCCCAATCTTCATCTTACGGGCAAGGAACCTCCTGCTCAGGATAATCCCGATGCTGGTCATCCACTCTTCTTGAGCGGACAGGAGCTGCAGGACCGTGAGGATTGCCTTCAATATGCACAGATTATACGTGACAATCTGCAACGTTTTCTGGACACCCTGGAGGCTGAGAATACCTATTACCAGAGCGTTACAGCCAAGGTGGCCGAGATAAATGCTTTTGCTCAGGAGCGCTACAAGATGCTTCAGAGTAATATCTTCGTGAATGGAGGTGACAATTATCTGGATATACTCTCCCATTTCCCTTTGTTTCTCATGCGTGCCAAGATGGCCGTTCAGCAGAAGTACAAACCCTTCCCTGGTCATGACATCACCTTCTCAGAATGGCGTGGAGCCACGGTGCTCTTTATCAGCGTCTTTCTGGTGTTTTATCTTAGTCTTGCTCTTCTGCTCAGCTATGCCTTGTTGCGCTGGGTGCTACCTCGCAAGTGGCGAGGGAATGATTTCAAACTGCGCTTGCGCATGCTCAACAATGTGGTGGGTATAGCCCTCTTTGCCATTATCGTTATGGTGGTGCGTGCCACCAGCGACCGCAATTTTATCCAGATGGGTACTGGTCTCATCATCAACATGGCGTGGTTGCTCGAGGCTATCTTCCTCTCCCTGTATATCCGACTTCGCGGTGAGGAGATGCGCCATGCTGCTATCATCTACATGCCTCTGATGGTGACGGCCTTTCTCGTGATTCTGATACGCATAGTATTGATTCCCAATGTGGTGGTGAATCTCTTCTTGCCTCCTCTTATGCTTGCTTTGTGCATATGGCAACTGGTAGTCAGTCGTCGTCACAGAAGTCATCTTCCTGTGCTTGATATGGCTTACACCTATCTTACCACCACAGCCATGGTGGTTTGTGCGGTGGCTTCGTGGGCAGGTTATACTTTGCTGGCTGTTCAGATACTGGTGTGGTGGACATTCCAGTTGGCTGCCATCATGACCATCACTTGCCTGTATGATCTGATGGGCATGTACGGACGCAGGATTCTTGTTAAACGTTTGGCCGCCAAGCAGGGTACAAATGGCAGTCCTGTTGTGATTACTCAGGCTCAGGAGGAGTCTCTGCTGCAAGCTGTGCGTCATGGCGATTATATTACCAGCACTTGGTTTTATGATTTCCTGTATCGAACGGTTCTTCCCATCCTGGGTGTCTCCAGTGTGTTACTGAGTTTCTATTGGGCAGCAGAGATTTTTGAGATGACCAGCGTCTGTGAAAAGATATTCATGACCGATTTTGTCAAGTCAAGCAGTCTTGTTCGCTTGTCACTCTATCGTATGTGCCTGGTTGCAGGATTGTGGTTCGTGTTCCGTTTTCTCAATTATTCGATACGTGCCTTCTATACCCATACCCGTCGCACCCTTATCGCTACGGGCCAGAACCTCAATGTTACGCTTGCCCGCAACGTGATAGCCATCCTTTGTTGGGGTGCTTATATCCTGATAGCCCTGGCTATACTCGAGGTTCCCAAGAGTGGAATATCCATTGTGGGTGCAGGACTGGCCACTGGTCTGGGCTTTGCCATGCAGAGTATTCTGGAGAATTTCTTTTATGGTATCAACCTTATGGCAGGACGCGTGCATGTGGGTGACTATATAGAGTGTGACGGTATTGCGGGTAAGGTGGAGAGCATCACTTATCAGAGTACCCAGATAGTGACTGCCGACGGTTCGGTGATTGCTTTCCTCAATAGTGCCTTGTTCAGCAAGAACTTCAAGAACATGACACGCAATCACCGTTATGAACTCGTAAAGATTCCCGTAGGCGTGGCTTATGGAAGCAATATTCAGCAGGTACGCCAGATGCTTGTTGAGGCTATCAAACCGCTTTGTGAGGAGACCGATGCCGAGGGCAGAAATGTGGCACGTAACGATGTGCCCATCAATGTGGTCTTCTCTGATTTTGGTGACAGTTCGGTGGACTTGCTGGTATGCATCTGGATGCGGGTAGAGGATAAGATTGCTCTTACTGCGCGCGTGCGCGAAACCATATATAATGTACTTAATCAGAACGGAGTGGAGATTCCTTTCCCCCAATGTGACGTGCATATGCGTGGATAGTCCTCACTTCCTATTTTC
>JBJFDX010000198.1:0-2094 GCA_051890235.1 Bacteroidaceae bacterium
TACGGGATTTCTATTTTTGTTTGTCGTTTGCTTATCAGCCTTACTTCACCTCCTCAAAGTCGGCATCCTGGATGGTTTCATCTTGCTTGTTTGAGGCGTTCTGCTGAGTCTGTTGGCCAGCTTGGGCATCTGCTCCTGGCTGAGAACCAGCCTGCTGCTGAGCGGCATACATCTTCTGAGCTACATTGTTGAGTTCTGCGATGGCAGCATCTATGGCAGCTATGTCCTGAGCCTTGTGGGCTGTCTTCAATTTCTCTACAGCGGCTTCTACCTCTGCCTTTACGTCAGTAGGTAATTTATCTCCACTATCCTTCAGCATGTTCTCCGTCTGGAAGATCATTGAGTCGGCCTGATTCAGTTTGTCCACTTTCTCACGCTCTTTCTTGTCGGCATCAGCATTGGCTTCTGCCTCAGCCTTCATGCGTTCAATCTCTTCCTTGGAGAGACCAGAGGAAGCCTCAATACGGATGGTCTGCTCCTTGCCTGTAGCCTTATCCTTAGCTGACACCTTTAGAATACCATTAGCATCAATGTCGAAGGACACTTCAATCTGAGGAACACCACGACGTGCAGGAGCAATTCCTTCAAGGTTGAACTGGCCAACGCTTTTGTTCTGACTTGCCATTGGACGCTCGCCCTGAAGGACGTGGATGGTAACTGCAGTCTGGTTGTCGGCTGCGGTAGAGAATACTTCACTCTTGTGGCAGGGGATGGTGGTGTTGGCATCAATCAGACGTGTCATCACGCCACCCATTGTCTCGATACCCATTGAGAGGGGAGTAACATCAAGCAGAACGATGTCGCTCTTGTCACCTGTGAGCACGGCACCCTGAATGGCTGCACCTACTGCTACTACCTCATCGGGATTGACGCCCTTGCTGGGCTCTTTGCCGAAGAAGTCTGCCACAAGTTTTTGAACAGCAGGGATACGACTTGATCCGCCCACGAGTATTACTTCATCGATATCGCTGTTGGACAGACCTGCATCGCGCATGGCATTCTGGCAAGGTACCTTACATGCTTGAATGAGGTTGTCGGCCAACTGCTCAAACTTGGCACGAGTGAGCGTCTTTACCAGGTGCTTAGGCACTCCGCCCACTGCTGTGATGTAGGGCAGGTTGATTTCAGTCGTGGTGCTACTTGAGAGTTCTATCTTTGCTTTCTCGGCAGCTTCCTTCAGGCGCTGGAGTGCCATGGGATCTTGCTTCAGGTCTATGCCTTCCTCTGCCTTGAATTCATTTGCCAGCCAATCGATGATTACCTGGTCGAAGTCATCACCTCCCAGATGTGTATCACCATTTGTAGAGAGCACCTCAAATACTCCGCTTCCGAACTCCAGAATAGAGATATCGAATGTACCGCCACCGAGGTCAAATACGGCAATCTTCATGTCCTTGTGAGCCTTGTCCACACCATAAGCCAGAGCTGCGGCTGTGGGTTCGTTCACGATACGCTTTACTTCGAGTCCGGCAATCTGTCCTGCTTCCTTGGTAGCCTGACGCTGAGAGTCAGAGAAGTATGCGGGTACGGTAATCACGGCCTCGGTAACTTCCTGTCCCAAATAGTCCTCAGCAGTCTTCTTCATCTTCTGAAGAATCATGGCGCTGATTTCCTGAGGTGTATAATGACGCCCGTCAATATCCACACGGGGAGTGTTGTTGTCACCACGTACCACAGAGTAGGGTACACGTGAAATTTCCTTTTGAACCTGATCGTATGTCTCACCCATGAATCTCTTGATGGAGAAAATTGTCTTCTTGGGGTTTGTGATGGCCTGACGCTTTGCAGGATCGCCCACCTTACGCTCGCCACCATCAACGAATGCTACGATAGAGGGAGTGGTGCGCTTACCCTCGCTGTTGGCAATTACTACGGGCTCGTTGCCCTCAAAAACTGATACGCAAGAGTTCGTCGTACCCAGGTCTATTCCAATAATCTTTCCCATAATTATATTTTCTTTTTATTTGTTTTACTTACGAAAGTTATTGTGCCTCATTGCACACCCATATTGTCACAAAGGACGTGCCAATGTCCCTGTATGTGTGCCAAAGCATCTCTTGCGACATATGTATTCTGTGATTTGTCGGCTATTCT
>JBJFDX010000199.1:0-2079 GCA_051890235.1 Bacteroidaceae bacterium
CCACATACTGCCCCGGACCATACACAGCAATCAGATACATATTGAGCAGAAGCTGTGCCTTGGTGATGGAGAAGATACCCGTAGGGATGCGCCACTGACTGAGGTCATCAATATCCTCGGCATCGGTATAGCCCGTGCTCGTAAGCACAAAGAGCGCATTACCCTTGCCCACCTTATCCTCCACGGCACGTATGAGAGTTGATATCTGACGATCAAGACGTGCATAGGTATCCTGCATCTCTACCCCATAACGAGAGACGCCCTGATGTTCGAAAGTACCGGCATACAGTGAGACATTGAGCATGTCGGTGAGGTTATCTTCTCCCAGCAGAGCTTTCTCCATGGCATAGCAGGCAAAACGTACCACCTCCTCGTTGACACATGCACTGGACTTGTATGTCACAAAACGGCGGTCACCGCTAAACTTGTGCTTGAAAGGCTTCTTCTTGCCACGCTCGGAAAAATATGCGAACTGGTCAACGGAATCATTGAGAGGAGTCCACTCTACAGACCCTATCCGATCCACCAGCGAAGAATCACGGTCATAATCATAAGCCCATTTGGGATACTCACCATAATAGGAGGAAGCCGACCAGCGGCCAGAATAATCCTCTATCCAAAAAGCACCATCTGCAGCATGACCGGCAGAAAGGATTGCCGACTCCTTGTCAGGGGCCACGCTGATAACCATTCCACGACCATTGGTGGCTATCTTCAATTCGTCCCCAATGGTACTGACAGCCAGGGACGCCGGTGAACATTGGTCTGCAGTAAACTGGCACGAGTATTTCTCATCAGCAACACAATGAACAGGACAGAGTGACTGTCGGTCAAGCCATCTGGTGCCCACGATACCATTCTCGTATGGACTGGTGCCCGTAACAAGGCAGGCCATTGCCGATGCGCGGTCAGGAGAATTGAAGGGATACTCAGCCTGGGTGTACATACGTCCCTGCTCCATCAGACGAAGCAGTCCATCCTCACCATAGAGAGGAGCAAACGCTTGCAGATAATCACTGCGCAGTTGATCAACAACCACATTGACCACCAAGCGTGGTACGGACGTAGCCGTCTGCGCCTCTGCGCCCATAACGGCCATCAAGGTCATGAGCGAACAAAGCAATCTGTATCGAGCTATGGGACTATTCACTGTCTATTTCTTCTGCAGAACAAATAAAATCCAACTGGCCTTGTGAGTAAACACATGGTCAAAGGTACAACTATATTCCCAAATACCTGTGGTATAACTGGGTAAAATAACAGGAAAGAAGCCAAAAAACAAGAATAGACACTCCACCATCGTACTCTCCAACGTTCACATTTGCATGCAGAAAAATATAAGCCCAAGAGTGCGAACGGCGTAAATGGCCATATCAGCCAGTTGGAATCTACTGCAGGATGCTCAGAAAAGAGCAGCATGAAAAGGAGCAGAACTCCCGTCAACCCCTGAGCCAACAGAAGCAACAGGCTCCAAGGAGTAAACACACGCCCCATCATCAGCTCTATGACGACTACAAGCACACAAAGAGCAAACAGGCCCCATCCTACTTGACGGGGGGAGAGAGGGAATCCATCCTCACAGGGAACCTCTCTGCCAGAAGAGAGAATATTTGTCTCTGACACAAGCGGGCGCTTCTGTCCATCCTTGCCAATAACTACGGCCCGATCGGCATACCACATCATATACTCCGGTGCAAACATGGCAGCACGGTCAGACGCCACAGTATCGACTGCTGACCCAAGCAGGAAATCATCACCCTCAGATGCCCACGGATAATCCTGCGTATATTCATGCAGAATCTCACGGGTGGTTTGCTGTGGCAGTCTCGCAGGATAAGCCACCCTGCCACATACATTCCGTTCTATCACATCACGCACCATCGTAGTGCAGTTGTTGTAGAGGAAGTTGTAACGGTACTCACGATTCTCACGAAGGCTGTTCCATATCAGATAAGCATACACAGCCCGGGCTTCCTGCTGACTCAGCGAAAGGACCTGTTCGGTAACACGCGAACCTCGTTTCTCATATGACCTGATAAAGCCGTCGAAATGCACTGCCTCAACCATATAGTCACATTG
>JBJFDX010000200.1:0-2071 GCA_051890235.1 Bacteroidaceae bacterium
GTATCAAGGTAAAACTTGAAAATGGGAAAACAATACAAATTGAGGCTCCAGGCAACAACAAGGAAACACGCTATGTGAATGATGTGAAGATTAATGGTAAGAGTGTCACCAGAACATGGTTTGAACATGACGAACTGACTAAGGGTGCACGCATCCAATTCAAGATGTCAGCCAAACCCAACACAAAACGTGGAATTTCAGAAAATGATGCACCTTATAGTTTCACATCTGAATTGTAAGGTATCTATATCAACACCGACACCACACATTATTATATTATATAAGCAGAGGTAAAGGTAAACATAGGAGGTTGATGAGTAGTAAACTTGTCAACCTTCCTTTTTTTTTGAATCTCAATTCCATTTCGTCTCGCTTCTTGCATTATACCAATGTTGCCAGTCTTGCTTTCAGATAATACATGCCTAACGCCCTTTTTCATGCAAACGTTTGCAACCCCAGTTTCAAACGTTTGTGACTGCACTTGCAAACGTTTGCAACCCTCGGTGCAAACGTTTGCGTCCAAAAGAGACAAAACACCAGTAACCAAATGTCCATTATTAAACCCTAATCAATAACACAGAAGCAACAGATAGAATAAAGATATAATCTCTTGGAAATTGCCTTCTGATAGAAGACCGGATACATTCCAAGAAACAAAAGGGGAAAAACATATTATACGAATTTTATACAAACAGATTATATAATGAAAGGAAATAATACCATGAAGCTAAAATATGACTAAAACCAGAATGTTTTAGTTACAAAAAGAATACTCAAACAAAGAAAAATTGTACTTTTGTAATCAATTTCAATAAGGATATTAGCAAAAGGAGTGAAAGATGTCATATCGTGTCAATGAAAATGGTTTTTATGGTAGGTTTGGTGGAGCCTATATTCCTGAGATTCTATACAAAACAGTGGAGGATCTCAGAATAGCATATCAGGAAATAATAGCAAGTGAAGATTTCATCCAAGAATACCATCAATTATTACGCGACTATGTAGGTCGCCCAAGCCCATTATATTTTGCCCAAAGGATGAGCAAGAAATATGGATGTAAACTCTACCTCAAACGTGAAGACCTTAATCATACTGGAGCGCATAAAATAAACAATGCTATAGGTCAGATTCTTCTGGCCAGACGTATGGGAAAGAAACGCATCATCGCCGAGACTGGGGCGGGTCAACATGGTGTGGCCACTGCCACCGTATGTGCTTTAATGAATATGCCGTGCAGAGTTTATATGGGAGCCTTGGATGTAGAACGCCAGCATGTCAACGTTGAACGAATGCGGATGCTGGGAGCGGAGGTTTATCCTGTTAAGAGTGGAAACATGACACTTAAAGATGCGACCAACGAAGCCATTCGCGATTGGTGCTGTCATCCCGAAGATACCTTCTATATAATAGGAAGCACAGTTGGTCCGCATCCCTACCCGGAACTTGTAGCACAACTGCAGAGCGTGATAAGTAGCGAAATCAAATTCCAACTTCAACAAAAAATTGGGAGAGACTGGCCCGACTATCTGATGGCATGTGTAGGAGGTGGAAGTAACGCGGCAGGAACCATTTACCATTATCTGGATGACGAACGCGTAAAAATTGTATTAGGAGAAGCTGCAGGCCTCGGTATTGATACCGATCAAACGGCAGCCTCACTTCACGTAGGAACTGTCGGCATACTGCACGGAGGAAAAATCAAACTGATGCAAGACGAGGATGGACAGGTAATAGAGCCCTATAGCATAAGCGCTGGATTGGATTACCCTGGTACGGGTCCCCTACATTGCAACTTATATGAGAGTGGACGAGCCCAGGTAATGGCAATTACTGACAAAGAAGCTTTACAGGCAGCATTCGAACTCACACGACTCGAGGGCATTATCCCTGCTCTTGAAAGTAGCCATGCGTTGGCCATGCTTCCGAAGATGAAATTCAAGCCAGAGGACATTGTGGTCCTCACCGTGAGTGGAAGGGGAGACAAGGACCTGACAACTTATCTTTCACACAAAGATGAAATAGTGTCCGCTGAATATATATTTTACCGTGACCAGCGGGTTGCGGATGATAC
>JBJFDX010000201.1:0-2052 GCA_051890235.1 Bacteroidaceae bacterium
CTAAACAAAAAAGAACCAAAACAAAATTATCACATATGAATACACTGTTTCTGTGCATCGTGATTTTTCTGATTATCCTGGCCATCTTTAACCTTGTGGTAGGTGTGAGTAACGATGCTGTCAATTTCCTGAATTCAGCAATCGGAGCCAAGGTGGCCCGATACCGAACCATCGTGCTTATTGCCGCGATAGGCGTATTTGCAGGAGCGTCCCTCAGCAATGGCATGTTGGATGTGGCCCGTCATGGAATTATGTTGCCTGAGTTCTACTCCTTCTACGATGTCATGTGCATCTTCATGGCAGTCATGCTTACAAATGTCTTGTTGCTGGATGTATTCAACAGTTTGGGCATGCCCACATCCACTACTGTAAGTATGGTGTTTGCGTTACTTGGTGGAGCCTTCTGTATTGCTCTTATCAAGATTATGCAGGGAGCTACAGATGCAGCAGGCGATGCCCTTTCGCTGGGTGACCTGATTAACACAGAAAAAGCCATGAGCGTGATAATGGGCATTTTCATGAGCGTGGCCATCGCATTCCTGCTTGGCTTTCTCACCCAATGGATTGCCCGAATAATCTTCACCTTCAACGGAGATTCATGTCTGAAGAACGGTATCTTCGGCGGTATTGCCGTCACCAGTATACTGTGGTTCATGCTGGTGGGCGGACTCAAGGGTTCAACCCTGATGACCCCAGAACTCAACAGTTTTGTGAATGAGAACACCTATCTCATACTGGGTGGAGGAATTGTCATCATGAGCCTCATCATGACCATACTCTCCTATGCCGGACTCAACATTATGAAGACGGTGGTTCTGGCAGGTACCTTTGCCTTGGCCATGGCTTTTGCCGGTAATGACCTGGTAAACTTTGTGGGAGTCCCCCTTACCGGACTCGATGCCTATCAAGACTATATGTTACACGGGAATGCAGATCCCGGAGGTTATCTCATGACGAGTTTGATGAAAAGCGCCCACACGCCCATCCTTTACCTTGTTCTGGCAGGAATCATCATGGTACTGGCTTTGGCTTTCTCGCCCAAAGCAAAGAATGTGGTGAAGACGAGTGTGAACCTGAGCAGGCAAGATGAAGGTGAGGAGATGTTCGGTTCTTCGGCCGTAGCAAGAACTCTTGTTCGTTCGGTAATGGTCTGCTCCAAGGCTGTAGGAAGTGTGATTCCAGTCCCTGTCAACAAGTGGATTGATAGCCGCTTTAATACCGATCAGGCCATATTACCAAGTGGAGCAGCCTTTGACCAAATACGTGCAGCGGTCAATCTGGTGCTGGCTGGATTGCTTGTCGCAGCAGGGACCCGGCTCAAGTTGCCTCTCTCCACCACCTATGTCACATTTATGGTAGCCATGGGTACCAGTCTGGCAGACCGGGCCTGGAGTCGTCAGAGCGCTGTATTCCGCATTACAGGTGTGCTTTCGGTGATAGGAGGCTGGTTTATTACGGCTGGCGTGGCCTTCATAGTGGCCTATCTGGTTACCTGTGTCATGTACTTCGGACACTTCCCGGCCATGGCTATCGGCATTGTTCTGGCAATATTCATCCTGATAAGGAGTAATCTGAAACAAGCCAAGAAGAATGAAGGAGAACAGCAGGATACCATCTTTGCTCAGATAATGCGTTCTCATGACGAGGATCTCAACTGGGACTTGCTTGTCCATCATGTGAGCCAATACAGTCGCCAGCAACTTGTATACATCATGGAATGCTATCAGCAAGTAACCGATGCATTCTTCCGTGAAGAGTACCGTCCGCTGAAGAAAGCGGCTTCACGTATCGAGGAGCAACGCAACCAACTGAAGAGACAACGTCGCAAAGAGGTTCTGGCGCTCCGTCGTGTCAATCGTTTACTCAGTATAGAGCGTGACACGTGGTATTTTCTGTCTATCGGTTCCATCTCTCAGATGCTTTATTGTATGAAACGTATCGTAGAACCTTGCCGCGAGCATGTGGGAAACAACTTCGTATCAGTCAGCAGCGAGTACTCCATGCACTTCAGAGCTTATCAGCAGGAGATTATTAAACTGTTTGGGAGAATGA
>JBJFDX010000202.1:0-2052 GCA_051890235.1 Bacteroidaceae bacterium
CTACGGACTTGCCAAAGGATACGGCGGAAAATTCAATCTTCGCTTTGATGATACAAACCCAGTAAAGGAAGATACCGAATATATCGACAGCATAGAAAATGATATTAGATGGCTGGGCTTCCAGTGGGATCATGTCTATTATGCAAGTGATTACTTTCAGGAATTATGGGACTTTGCCGTATGGCTCATTCGGCAGGGACGTGCTTATGTGGACGAACAGAGTGCTGAGGTAATTGCTCAGCAGAAGGGTACCACTACTCAAGCAGGTGTCAATAGTCCCTTCCGAGACAGGCCTGTGGAGGAGAATCTTCGTCTGTTTGAGTTTATGAACAGCGGTCAAGCCACTCCTGGTACTTTGGTATTGCGTGCCAAGATTGATATGGCTCACCCCAACATGCTCTTCCGTGATCCCTTGCTCTACAGAGTGATGAACATCCCTCACCTGCGCACAGGCAATAAGTGGAATGCCTATCCGATGTATGACTTTACGCATGGGCAGAGCGATTATCTTGAGGGAGTGACTCACAGCCTCTGTACTTTGGAGTTTGTGGAGCATCGTCCCCTGTATGATTTGTTTGTTACATGGATGAAGGAATACAAGGGAGAGACTGATAATATCGAGGATAACCGTCCCCGACAGACTGAATTCAACAAACTGAATCTCTCCTATACGCTCATGAGCAAGCGCAATCTGCTTGCCTTGGTCAAGGAGGGGCTTGTAAATGGGTGGGATGACCCACGCATGCCCACTATCTGTGGTTACCGCAGACGAGGTTACAGTCCTCAAAGTATTGTAAAATTTATCGATAAGATTGGTTATACCACCTATGATGCACTCAACGAGGTTGCCCTCATGGAGAGTGCTGTGCGTGAGGATTTGAACAGCCGTGCCATCAGGGTGAGTGCTGTGCTCGACCCCGTAAAGGTTATCATTACCAACTATCCCGAGGGTCAGACCGAGATGCTTACAGCCATCAACAATCCCGAGAATGAGGCAGATGGTACGCATGAGGTTGCCTTTGGACGTGAGTTGTGGATTGAGCGAGACGATTTCATGGATATTCCTGAGAAGAAATTCATGCGTATGGCACCGGGCAAGGAAGTTCGCTTGAAGAATGCCTACATCGTTGAATGCACCGGTTGCAAGAAGGATGAGAGCGGCCGAGTGACGGAAATCTATTGCACATATGATCCTGAGAGCCGAAGCGGAATGCCCGGAGCAGACAGAAAGATAAAGGGAAAGACACTGCATTGGGTAAGCTGTGCCCATGCTCTCAAGGCCGAGGTGCGCCTTTATGACCGTTTGTGGAAGGTGGAGAATCCGCGTGACGAAATGGCAACTATACGTGACGCTCAGGATTGTGATGCTGTAACAGCTATGAAGCAGATTATCAATCCCGATAGTTTGCATGTGCTTACTGAATGCTATGTGGAGGAGTTTGCCGGAAAGATGCAACCCTTGAGTTATCTGCAGTTCCAGCGAATAGGTTATTTCAATGTGGATACAGACAGCACTCCTGAACATTTGGTGTTCAATAAGACCGTAGGTCTGAAGGATACCTATGCGAAGGCCAACCGATAGAGAATGTCGATAGAGGAAGAGAACGAGGAGTATTTCCAATCCCAAGAGTTCAGGCATTCGCTGGCAAGATATGAGGATGCTTTGCGGCAGGGAGAGCCTATCTATATGGAGGCCGATGAACTGACCGACATAGCAGAGTATTACATGACCAGGGAACGTGAACAGGATGCAGACAAGGTCATCAATCTGGCTTTGGCTCTGCATCCCGATAGCGTGGATCCGCAAGTCTTTTTGGCTCGACGTCAGCTCTTTGTAGGTAACACTCAAGAGGCGTGGCAGATAAGTCAGGCCATCATCGACCAGGAGGATTTGGAGGTTAAATATCTCAATGCCGAAATCTTTATCAAGGAAGGAAGATATCGTGAGGCTGTGGTATATCTGCTCAACGTATGGCGATATATGGACGATGACCGGGATCAGTTCCTTTATGATTCTGCTGTAATCTTTATGGACTACAACCAGTGGAGGTA
>JBJFDX010000203.1:0-7406 GCA_051890235.1 Bacteroidaceae bacterium
AAGCAATAAACCTACAAAATATTATGAATGAAATTGAGTTGAAACCAGCAAGCGTGTTTGAATGCTTTGCCATGGTGAATCAAGTTCCCAGACCCTCGAAGAAAGAGGAGCAGATGATAAAGTTTCTCATGGACTTTGGGAAGAAACTGGGATTGGAGTCGGTATGTGACGAGACGGGTAACGTGATTATCCGCAAGCCAGCCACGCCCGGCATGGAGAACCGCAAGACCTTA
The DNA here is from genome assembly GCA_051890235.1 of Bacteroidaceae bacterium. Lineage (GTDB taxonomy): Bacteria > Bacteroidota > Bacteroidia > Bacteroidales > Bacteroidaceae > Physcousia. The sequence goes on from JBJFDX010000203.1 coordinate 234, forward strand.
GTGCTGCAAAGCCATATGGACATGGTGTGCGAGAAGAACGCACACACTGATTTTGATTTCCTGAAGGATAGCATTCAGACCTATGTAGAGGGAGAATGGATGCATGCCAAGGGGACTACCCTGGGAGCAGACGACGGCATAGGTGTGGCCATGGAGATGGCCCTGCTGCAGAGTACCGACATCTCCCACGGACCTTTGGAATGCGTCTTCACCAGAGATGAGGAGACAGGACTCACGGGAGCCTTCGGCATGAAGCCCGGATTCATGACTGGCGACATGCTCATCAATCTGGATAGCGAAGACGAAGGAGAGATATTCGTTTCCTGTGCAGGCGGATGTCGTACATTTGCCCAACTGCCCTTCACGGCCGAACCATTACCTCAAGGATACTTTACCTTCTCTTTGAGAATCAAAGGATTGACAGGAGGACACAGTGGTGATGACATCAACAAGAAGAGAGCCAATGCCAACAAGTTGTTGGCGCGATTCCTGTATCTGTCAAGCAAAAAATACGACTTGCGTCTGGCAGACATTCAGGCTGGCGGACTGCATAATGCCATACCTCGTGAGGCTTCCTGCATCTGTGCCATACCCTCCAAGGATAAAGAGCAGATACGCGTGGACTGGAACATGTTTGCTGCTCACGTGGAGGAAGAATACAGTTCCACGGAGCAAAGCATGGAGTTCCTGCTCGAGAGTGAAGATGCGGCTCCCATGGTGATGGACAAGGATGCCAGCACGAGGCTGATAACGGCCTTGCAGGCTGTAGATAATGGCGTGTATGCCATCTGCCAGGATATCGACCTGGTGGAGACAAGTAGCAACCTGGCCTCGATTCGCATGAACAAGGAAACAAATACCATCGACATTAACAGCAGCCAGCGCAGCAGCATCATGAGCGCCCGCATCAATATGGCCAACACCTTTGCGGCTACCTTCGAACTGGCAGGGGCTCGTGTGGACATAGGCGAAGGCTATCCCGGATGGAAGATGAATCCCCATAGCGAGATTCTGCGCATAGCCGTTGAGCAATACGAGAAACTCTTTGGCAAGAAACCCATCGTACGCGGCATTCATGCGGGACTCGAGTGCGGTCTGTTCAGCGAGAAATATCCCGGTATGGACATGATATCCATGGGTCCCACACTCCGAGGTGTGCATTCTCCCGACGAGAGATTGCTCATCCCCACCGTGCAAATGGTATGGGATCATCTATTGGCCATCATTCAGAATATCCCCACTGTCTGACAAAATGCGAAAGTACAAGAGGATAGCAAGCATGACATTATCTGTTGCATCACTCCTGCTGGCACTCCTGGCAGGAGCATGCACAGATTATGAGTCGTTCACCCGTAACCCATCTGCCCATCTGGAATTCTCGGCAGATACCATTGCTTTTGACACCATCGTATCCACGATACCAAGTGCTACCAAGACGCTCACGGTATATAACCGAAACTCCGACGGACTCCGTATTTCTTCGGTACGACTTGCTAATGGATCTCAAAGCCACTTCCGCGTAAACGTGGACGGAGAATGGCTGAGCCAAGGCACAGGAGAGGACTTCAGAATCTATCGCAAGGACAGCCTCATTATACGCATAGAGGTTACGGTACCCAAGGTGGGGACAAACGAGATAGGTACCATCCAGGACGCCCTGTACTTCCAGCTGGAAAGCGGACACACGCAGGAGGTAGTACTCACGGCAGGAGCCATAGATGCCTATCTGGTGCACGGGATGGTGATCGGGAAAGACTCCACCCTGCTGACCGACAAGCCTTATCTCATCTATGACTCGCTCTACGTGGCTTCCAATGCTTGTCTGACCTTGTCTCCAGGCACGCGCCTCATGTTCCATGACAATGCCGCCATGCACGTATATGGCAGGGTGGACGCCCAGGGAACCGCACAGAATCCTGTGGTATTCCGTTGCGACAGACTGGATCACATGTTTGACTACCTGCTCTACGACAATACGCCCAACCGCTGGCAAGGCATCAACATCCATACGGGAAGCACGGACAACAGATTTGTTCATTGTGACATACATGCAGGCTCTTACGGAATCATCTGCGACAGTACAAGTATCGAAACCACCACACTGACTCTGGAGAACACGATGATACATAACGTGGGAGGTGACGGACTGAGGCTGGACAACTGCAAGGCAAGAATCATCAACGCCCAAATAAGCAACACCCAAGGCGATTGCGTATACATCTACGGCGGAGATTATTCCTTCGTTCATTGTACCATCGCACAGTTCTACCCCTTCACAGCCAATCGAGGCAACGCTTTATACATGGCCAATAATATCGATGACAGGTATCGTGAGCTGCGTCAGGCTCATTTTATCAACTGCGTCATCACAGGATATGGCGATGATGTCATCATGGGCTCAATAAGCGAAGGCCAGGACTATACGTGCGCCTACCTCTTCAGCCATTGCTATCTCAACACGATAGAGTCGGAAGACAGCATTCGGTTCAGCCATATCATCTACGATACGGACGAACAGCCGCTCTGCCGCGAAAAGAACTTCGTGCTCTTCGATACGAAAAATTTCCTGTATGATTTCACCCCCGACAGTTTAAGCAGCATACGCTCGCTGGCCGACACTATCTATGCCCGTCAATACCCCATCGACCTGAAAGGAGAATCGCGAGTGGATGATGGTGCTCCCGATGCAGGCTGTTACGAATACAAGAACCCATGAAGAGTGTTCTGATTGTGGTGGGCAAGACCACCGACAAACATTTTGAAGCAGGCATCAACACCTACGTGTCGCGCATCAACCATTATATGCCCTTCAGCATTACGGTGGTGCCAGAGTTGAAGACTACAGCTCATCTGACCGAAAACGAACAGAAAGAGCGTGAAGCAGAACTCATTCGCAAGGCACTCGCGCCAGGGGACTATATCGTGCTTCTTGATGAACATGGCAAGGAGAGACGGAGTGTAGAGTTTGCACAATGGATGCAGAAGAAGATGGCAGCCGGCCCCAAAAGGCTGGTATTCATCGTGGGTGGTCCCTATGGATTCGCCCCCGGCATCCATCGGATGGCCAACGAGGAAATAAGCCTCAGCCTGATGACCCTGTCGCACCAAATGATACGATTACTCTTTTGCGAACAGATTTACCGATCCATGACTATTCTGAGAGGAGAGCCCTACCATCACGAATAATACAGATTTAAGGGTACTCAAGCCCACACTCATATATATAATAATGTAGAAACGAAACATAAAACCATAGAATCATGCTAAGCGTAGAAGAACTCAATGACAGGCTTATCGACCTGGCTTTTGCCGAAGATATCGGCGACGGAGACCACACAACCCTGTGCTGCATCCCTGAGACAGAGATGGGAGAAAGCAAGTTGCTCATCAAGCAGGAAGGCATCATTGCCGGAGTGGAAGTAGCCAAGCAGGTATTTCATCGCTTCGACCCCACCATGGAAGTCGAAGTGCATATCCCCGACGGGACACACGTCATGCCCGGAGATATTGTCATGAGCGTGAAGGGAAAGGTACAAAGCCTGCTGCAGACCGAGCGCCTCATGCTCAACATCCTACAACGAATGAGCGGAATTGCCACCATGACACATCAATACCAGCAAGCACTCATTGACGCGGGTACCCACACTCGCGTGCTCGATACCCGCAAAACCACTCCCGGCATGCGCATGCTTGAAAAGGAGGCGGTAAAGATAGGCGGAGGCATGAACCATCGCATAGGACTCTTTGACATGATTCTGCTCAAGGACAATCACATCGACTTCTGCGGAGGCGTTCACAATGCTATCTCACGTGCCAAGGAATACTGCCGCATCCATGGCAAGGAACTCAAGATTGAGTGTGAAGTACGTAATTGGAAGGAACTCGAAGAGGCTCTTGCAGAAGGTTGCGACCGCATCATGTTTGATAACTTCACGCCCGAGGATACACGCAAGGCCGTGGCCCTGGTGGCTGGCAGATGTGAAACAGAATCCAGCGGCGGCATTACCTATGAAACCATGATTCCATATGCTCAGGCAGGAGTAGACTTCATCTCCTTTGGTGCACTCACCCATAGCGTCAAGGGACTGGACATGAGTTTCAAGGCCGCAGGTAGTGACAAACTGACCATCAAGTAATCACAAACGAGACATCCATGAACAAAAAGATCATTCTCACAGCCCTGGTTATGCTCGCCAGCACAGCCAGTCACGCATGCACCAACCTGATAGTGGGCCGCAAAGCCAGTCAGGACGGAAGTGTCATCGTCACCTATAGTTGTGATGATTATGGAGCTTACGGATTCATGAACTTTCTGCCAGGCGGCAAGCACGCACCAGGTACCATGCGACCACTCTACCACTATGAGTCAAACAACTATCTGGGCGAGATTCCTGAAGCAGCCGAAACCTATACCGTGGTGGGACTGATGAATGAACACCAGCTCACCATCCACGAAACAACGTTCGGAGGTCGCGAAGAACTCACCGATACAATCACAGGAATGATGGACTATGGCAGCCTGATGTATGTGACCCTGCAAAGGGCACGCAACGCACGTCAGGCCATCAAGATTCTAACCACCCTGGCAAACACCTATGGGTACGGCAGCGAAGGAGAATCCTTCACCATTGCCGATCCGAACGAGGTGTGGATAATGGATGTCATAGGAAAAGGGCCCGGTCGCAAAGGTATCGTGTGGGTGGCTGTACGTATTCCCGATGATTGCATTTCAGGACATGCCAATCAAAGCCGCATACACCAGTTCCCACTCAAGGATAAGGATAACTGCCTGTACAGCAAAGATGTCATCTCCTTTGCACGTGAGAAAGGCTATTTCAAAGGAAAGGATCAGGACTTCTCATTTGCCGACGCTTACGCACCTGCCGACTTCGGAGCCCTCCGCTTCTGTGAAGCACGCGTGTGGAGTTTCTTCAACAAATGGGCAGCTCAGGACATGACACCCTATCTGCCATATGCTCAGGGCGATGCTCAAGCCTCACCAATGCCCCTGTATGTCAAGCCCAAGCAGCCCCTGAGCGTGCAGGACGTCAAAGACATGATGCGCGACCATTATGAAGGCACGCCTCTGGCTCTCGACTCCGATCTGGGTATGGGACCCTGGGAAATGCCTTACCGCCCCACTCCGCTCTCCTTTGAAGTGGACGGAAAGAAGTATTTCAACGAGCGCCCCATCAGCACCCAGCAGACAGCCAATGTGTATGTATCCCAGATGCGTGCCTGGCTGCCCGACCACATAGGCGGAGTCATCTGGTTTGGCAACGACGATACAAACATGGTGCCACTCACGCCCGTGTACTGCTGCGCACAATCCGTACCTGAATGTTATGCCCAAGGAACGGCAGACTGTTTCCATTTCTCCACACGTTCAGCCTACTGGGTGCAGAACTGGGTGAGTAACATGGTCTACCCCCGATATTCCGCTCTCTTCCCCGAACTGAAGGCTGAGCGTGACCGACTGGAGAAGGACTACACTTCACTTCAGGAACAGGTAGAGAACGAAGCTGGAGATATGCCTGATGACAAAGCCATCAAACACCTGACGGCATACAGCCATCGTGCCGCACAAGGCATGCTTGACGTGTGGAACCAACTGGCTCAAAGACTCATAGTGAAGTACAACGACATGGCGGTAAAGCGTACCGACGAGCAGGGACAATATGAGAAGACACCTGGAGGCAACCAGCGTCCGGTCCTTCGCCCCGGTTATCCCGAGACGTATCGCAAGCGTATCGTGGAGCAGACCGGCAATCGATTCCTGAGCAAGTAATCACTCAATCAGAACAACTATAGCCCAAGGTGGAGTTTGCCTCTGCTTTGGGCTATCTTCATTTTCCATCCTCAGGAAAGAACAGGATGGCCGGGGATAAAGCGACCTTTATCGTAAAGGAACACTTCCGGATGTGCTCAACAAGCAAAAAGCCGGCACACCCGTGATTTGAAAATGGCAAAAACAGGCCCGGTGTTTGAGTAAAAGAGGAGATGAGTTAGACAATAAGTTCCACCTTCATACCCTGAGCCGCAGCCGCACGCAGGTTTTCCTCACGGTCATCGAGGAAAAGGCATTCGGCAGGATGGAGCGAATAGCGGGTGAGCAGAATCTGAAAAATACGAGGATCGGGCTTGCGCACCTTCTCGATTCCCGAGACTACGATACCCTCAAAAAGGGACATAAAATCAAACAGTTCCAAAGCATAATGAAACGTCTCGGCAGCCCAGTTGGTGAGTCCGTACAGATGATACCCCTGTGCCTTATATTCCTTCAGCCGCTTTACATTCTTCTCGATGGCTCCACCCAAACAGTCAACGTAATGACCATAATAACACTCTATGGCATCGGAAAACTCAGGGTGCAAACCCTTGGCCTCTGCCACAGCCTCAGCAATACTACGGCCTGCATCCTGCTTGTCATTCCATTCTGGCGTACACACATGCGAGAGGAAATACTCCATGAGTTCGTCGTTGTGGAAATAAGAGCGGAAGAAATAACGAGGATTCCAATCAACCAGTACGCCTCCGAAATCAAACACCACATTACGTATTCCTTCCATGTTTGTGGTAGGAGAAGATGCAATAACCTGCTCTTCTGAAGAAGATTTTGTTTTTTCCATAATTCTAATCTCTCATAAACATCTGTAACCCAAAGCTGCCGCTCCCAATCCCAGAAAGAAACTTGCCGATGCATAGGCGAGCAAGGGGAGCAACTGACAAGAACGGAGCATCAGCAGATTTTCGTTCACAAAGGTAGAAAAAGTGGTGAAGCCTCCACAAAACCCCGTTACAAACAACAGGCGCATCAGTTCATTCTGAGGAGCCATACGGCTCAGCAAGCCTATCAAGAAGCAGCCTGCCACGTTGACCAGCAGGGTACCCATGGGCCAGGAGGTGGTACACATCTGTCCCACAGCCCATCGGCATACGCCTCCAAGACCCGAACCTGCAAATACTGCCAGCAGACGTAGAATAACACTTGTTTCCATTCATCTGCAAAATTAGTACATTTTCCCTTGTCAACCAACAGCAAGCAGTCACGTTTGGTTCAAAAGGTTCGCAAGACAGCAAATGAATGGACACAAGTCCTATTTTCTTGATATTACTTTCTGAAATCTTATCGTCACTTTTAGAAAACGCCCATAGAGCAAGAAGAACAGATAG
>JBJFDX010000204.1:0-2039 GCA_051890235.1 Bacteroidaceae bacterium
GTATTTCACGGCCATTAGTACGGCGGTAAGGATAGGGTAGACAAACAGAATGGTGCTTGCGATACCTGCATCCATATAGTTATAGGCAAAATAGAGTAGTACTGATGATCCGGCCATGAGCATTCCCAGCAGAAACAAGTCACGTGCCTCATACCTGTTGATATGGAAACTGATTCCCTGGCGGCATAGCAATAGACCGAGCATGGGCAACGACAGGATGTATCTGAAGAGCAGGATTGACCATGTGTCCATTCCTCCATCATAGAGCGGAAGGGCAAACAGAGGGTTCAGACCATAGAAGGCTGCAGCAAGAATACCGGCCACATATCCAATGTGCCTTTGGTTCTGTGTCATTTATCCGGGTTTATCAAAAGAGAGACGGACCCTGCCTATGCAGAATCCGTCTCCATCATATGACTTAAGTCAATTTCTTACTTTACGCGAACGTAAACCACACGGTTTGAACTGTCGCTCTCAGCACCGTGAGCAGTAGCGCTAACCACCTTGATGCCACGAGCCTCCAGATACTTCTTAACCTCGTCGGCACGCTTCTGAGAAAGCTTCTTGTTGTAAGCCTTAGCACCTTCGGGAGAAGCATAAGCGTCCAAAGTAACAGTTGCGTTAGCAGGAACATCATTCAGAGTAGCCTTAGCGGTACCTGTGAGGATGCTCTTGTTCTGAGCGAACTCTACTACGTAAGTGTTGCCGTAGGGCTTAGCAGGAACTTCTACGCGAACCTCCTTAATCTTCTCAACGGGCTTCTCAACAATCTTTTCAACAGTCTTCTCAACTACCACAGGCTCAACGGTGGTGAAGTGATGACTCTTGTTAGAGGTCTTGAAGTGATAGGTCACACCAGCAGTGAGCTGGAAGGTACCAGCGTGGCTGAACTGACCGCAACGGCTGTCGTTGTCGCAACCCCACATAGCATTGGGAGAGCAGTAGTAGCCAGTCTTCACACCATGGGTTTGGTTGGCATGAGTCATGTCGATAACCACAGCGGGCTTCAGGCTCAGAGTCCAAGCCTTCTTCTCACCCAGGTTGAAGTCGAAGTCAATACCGAACTTGCTTACAGCAGCATTACGATAAGGCTTTGTGTTGTACTGAGTGTCACCGGGATAGAAGTAGTGCATGTAACCTACACCAGCCTTCAGACCTACCTCAAACAGACGGGGCTCACCCTTGTAACCGCAGAACCAGTTCATCAGGTTGATCTTACCCATCAAGGTAGAGGTCATGTTGTCAACCACACATGCAGAGTGTGAAACGTTCCAGTTGCTCCAGTTGTTGAAGCCGGCCTGAACCTCAGCCTGCAGAGAGAATACGGGGGTGATACCCTTTGTCAACTGAATGCCAGCCACACCACCATTGGGAGTGTCGAAGTCATGCAGGTTGGTTGTCATACCACCGTCAACACCGATTGACCAGTTGTCAAAGAAACGATGACCGCTCACGTTGTACTGAGCAGTTGCGCTGGTTGCCACCGCAAAGAGGGCGATAACCAAAGAAGTAATCTTTTTCATTTTGAATCTCTATTTAAAAGATTAGACATTTGTTGATTTCTCAATTTATTCTTACTCGGTGGGCACATTTTGCCCACTTTGTCGCTGCAAAGTTAATCTAATATTTCATAAACCAAAAGAAAAACAAATCTTTTTTGCTATTTCTTTCGAAAGAATCTGCTTGTTTGCTTGGCTTTTTGTCAGATTTGTCATCTCTTTTGTTCGATTTATGCACTTTTCTTTCTTCCTTTTTGCTATACTACCCTTGTTCTCTTGCATCATATATTTCTTCTGATTACAGAAATGGTTTAATCCATTTGTACAATCTGAATACATGTGTTGTCCTATACATTATTATATAATATGCGAACATCGTTTCATTTGTTATCCCGAATGGGTTATTAGTGTTTCTCCATCGGTTTTCTAGGTTCAGTAGAAATATCATGGGGAATATAGTAAGGCTCGTCCGCCCACTGTTGTCGCTCGTTTGGAGAGGCAGATAGAATTTGGACAAGAAATCTATGGGACTGTCTTCAC
>JBJFDX010000205.1:0-7352 GCA_051890235.1 Bacteroidaceae bacterium
TATAGTTGGGAGGAGGACCTTCATCACAGGCTCTTGTGCGATTTTACCAAGGATAAACAGGAGGTGGTGGACTATATCCGTCGCTTTATTCCCAATGTGTCGGAGCAGAAATTGCAGGACTGGGAGACTTCGGGAGCCCTGGAATGCATGGAACTGGATGGCCAGAAGCGATACTTTCATGCTGCCGCCCGCAACCTGTTCCGCATTGACCCCAAGTGCAGGCAGATATGGCGTAAGCAGCACTCTGGGGAGGGATACTCCGAGACAGAACTGGCCGACATGAAGAATCTGCCGCAGATACTCCGTGATGCCCCTCTCCGTGCCGACCATACGGCTCAGGCCCGACGCATGCGGGTTACCTATACCATAAGTGTGCCGGCCGACGTGGTCCCCGCAGGCGAGAAGGTAAGATGCTGGATGCCCTTCCCTCATCGGGGCATTGCCCGGCAGACCGATGTAGAACTCATCTCCACTTCGCCGGAGAAGTACCGAATGTCTGATGTCAAGGAGACCCACAGCACCATCTACATGGAACAGAAGGCTCAGGCCGGTAAGCCCACAGTCTTCCGTGAAGTCTTTGAATACACCAGCCGGGGACAATGGTTCAATATTGACTCCATCAAGCCTTATAACACCAGAACGGCCCTCTACAGGAAGTATACTTCTGAACGCCTCCCACATATTGCCTTTACACCCCAACTGAGGGCTCTGGCCGACAGCCTTACACGGGGCATAGAGAATCCTGCTGAGCGTGCCCGAAGTATCTTTACCTATATCAACAATCATTATCCATGGGCATCGGCACGCGAGTATTCCACCATTCCATGCATCCCCATGTATGTTTTGCAAAACAGACATGGAGACTGCGGACAGGTGTCTCTGCTCTTCATTACCCTGTGTCGCCTCTCGGGTATTCCCGCTCATTTCCAAAGCGGTTTCATGATGCATCCTCGCTCATCCAACCTGCATGACTGGGCAGAGATCTACTTCGAAGGCCTCGGGTGGGTACCTGTAGACCAGTCATTCGGTATCCCCGACTATGCCCGCAATGAGGCAGAGAGATATTTCTTTCTGGGTGGTATCGACTCTTGGCGCATGGTGGTCAATACCGATTATGGTATGCCGCTCTCACCCAAGAAGAAGTTCCCCAGAAGCGAGACAGTGGATTTCCAGCGTGGAGAACTTGAGTGGGGAGGAGGAAACCTTTACTTTGACCAGTGGGATTACCATTGGGATATCGAATATATTGACTGAGCATCATCGGTGTCCCCCTGTAGCCTTTCCCTTCCTTTGGGTATGAGGGGCTGATGTGCGCTTGGCTCAGGCACTTGAAAGAGCAATCCCTAATCATTCACATGAGCAATATTAACAGATAATCAGACTTATATGAACAAGAACTCCAGGTTTACCCTTTGTATGGCCAATGTCAGGCAAGCCCTGCTGATCGCCACCATGATGCTTTTCTCTGCCGGCATACCCGCTCAGGCAGACGAGTCCTCCGCATCCCAAATGTCAACCATCAGCATCCGACCATATGCTGATGGGCAGAAACCCTTTGAGGGCTGGGGCGTGTCCCTGTGCTGGTGGGCCAACGTGTGTGGCACCTGGAGCGAGGAGCGCGTGGATAGTCTGGTGGATTGGTTGGTAAGCCCTCATGGACTCAACTTCCGCATTTTCCGCTATAACATCGGAGGGGGCGAGGACCCTTATAACAGGCATTGCACTCTTCACCATATGGGCAAGGGTAAGGGACTCAGAGCCGAGATGGAGGGTTTCAAGGATTCCACCAACGATGTATGGCACTGGGAACGTGATGCAGCTCAGCGCCGTATCATGCTCAAGATAAGGGATCGCAGACCGGATGCCATCTTTGAGGCTTTCAGCAACTCTGCCCCTTATTATATGACCGTGAGCGGATGCTGCGGAGGACATCAGGATGCATGGAAGGACAATCTGCGCCCAGAGTGTTATGAGGAGTTTGCCCACTATCTTGTGGACGTGTGTAAGCATTATAAGGAGTGTTACGGCATTGAGTTCAGGACACTTGATCCCTTCAACGAACCCATGACCAACTACTGGTATGCGGGTGGCAGTCAGGAAGGTTGTCATTTCGACTTTTCCTCCCAGATAGCCTTCATCAAGGTACTTTACCCCATTCTGAGGGCCTCGGGGCTAAAGACCGTCATCTCGGCTGCCGATGAGACCAGTGTGATGACCTCGGTGAAAGGCTTTTATGCCTATGAGCAGGCTGGCGTGCTACCCCTTGTAGGACAATGGAACACGCACACCTATGATGCCACTGACGAAGCACGGAGCCAGCTCTACAAGCTCTGCCGCGAGTATGGAATGCACCTATGGATGAGTGAGACAGGAGCCAGTGGCAAGGGACTCGATGGCAATCTCGGAATGGCCGAACGTCTCATCCAGGATATACGGCTGATGCGCCCTGCCGCTTGGGTTGACTGGCAGTATATGGAGGACAACAATGACCAATGGTGCCTGGTGAAGGGAGACTTCTACAACGGAACGCAGAAGTTTCACAAGGTGAAGAACTACTACGTACGTCAGCACTTCAGCCGCTTCATTCCTCAGGGATACACCATGCTGGAGACCGATAGCAAGCATCTCTTGGCCGCAATGAGTCCTGATGCTGACACTCTGGTGGCGGTGTGCGTCAACCGAGGGAATCATGACCTAACCTTCCAGCTTGACGTCAGCAAGAACATCTGTCGAAAGGTGAAGCTCAAGAAGGCAAAGGCCTACCTCACCACTTCGGTGCTCGATCTTGCCCCCATGAGCAGGTCGTTCCTTACTTCCGGATGCAATGGACGTCCTCAGTGCACGCTCCCCTCGGGCAGTATCACCACGCTGGTCGTTCCCATGAAGGCTGCTCGCTGAAACCATCCTATACCGCTGTTTCCATAGGCACATGCCCGCACTATGGAGTGGAGATGGCGGAGAGTCTTTTCCTGAAAATATCAAAAGGAATCCACTGAAATTTTTTGCCTTTACAACATGCGAGGGCGTGTCAGTTACTTTTGACACACCCTCGTATGGTATAGGGTTGGCAACAGATAGCAGACGCTGTTGCCTGTGATGCTATGGATGCAGCCGTGGTGGTTAGCAAATGTTGCCGCGGATGCGTGTAAGGTATTTGTTCAGGCGCTCCTCGTCTCGCTCGTCAATGATGTTTATCAGGTCCTTCAGTTCAGCCCTGATCTGCTCCACATGACTCTTAGTACGGGGATTGAACAGAATCTCCCTCAGCAGGGTGTCATCCTCCGAGAGTACCCCGCGGGCAATCTTCAGGTGGCGCTTGAAGGTGGTGCCCGGGGCATCCTGATGCTTCATGACGGCACTGAAAACGAAGGTGCTTACGAAGGGCACCGATAGACTGTATGCCATAGCTTCGTCGTGCTCTTCAAACGTATATTCGTGCACGTTCAGCCCCAGTCGGCGATAGAGGTCCAAAAAGAAGATGCGTCCCATATAGTCGCCCTCCTTGATGACGATGGCATTCTCGCTGGAGAGAGCCCCCAGATTGGCAAAGGTGGGTCCAAACATGGGGTGGGTGCTCACGTAGCGCAAACCGGTACTTTGGTAGAACTGCAGGAAGTCTGTCTTCACACTGCTGATGTCACTGATGATGCAGTCCTTGGGCAGATGGGGAATCACCTGCTGAAAGACCTGAAGCGTGTACTTAAGGGTCACGGCATTGATGACCAGTTCTGGCTTAAACTCCTCTATCTCCTCCATACTGGTGAAACGTTGAGTGTGATAGAGGAAGCGCATTCGCTGTGCGTCCACTTCATATACGGCACATTCGTGGTCGAAGCAAAGCACATCTGTAAAGAATGAGCCCATCTTGCCAGCCCCCAGAATCAGTATTCTCATCGTCGTATTATTTGTTGATGATTTCCATCTGCTGTCGTACGCTCTCCTCGTGGATAGCCTCGTAGACTTTTCTTACGAAGGTGGGATCCATGCCGCAGAGAGCCCCTTGTACGCCTCGCTTGTCCAGAATCTCGGCATAGCGGCCTGTTTGTACTACGGCCATGTCGTGCTCTTTCTTGTACTGAGCTATCTCTCGACTCACTCGCATGCGCTTGGTCAACAGATCCATGAGTTGGTCATCCATAGAGTCAATCTGCTTGCGCAAGCTGGTGAGTGACTCGGTAAGCTCCACATTGGTACGTATTACCAGTCGGTCCAGGATGAAGTCGAGCACGTCGGGTGTTACCTGCTGCTTGGCATCGCTCCATGCTTCATCTGGTGAGCAATGGCTCTCCACAATCAAACCTTCGAAACCCATGTCCATGGCCTGTTGACAAAGGGGAGCTATCAGATCCCTTCGGCCCCCGATGTGACTGGGATCGCACAGAATGGGCATGTTGGGGAAGCGACGATGTAATTCGATAGGGATATGCCACAAGGGCGTATTGCGATAGAGTTTCTGGTCAGTGCTGCTGAAGCCTCGATGGATGGCTCCCAGGCGCGTGATGCCTGCACCATTGATGCGCAGCAGGGCTCCTACCCAAAGTTCCAGGTCAGGACTCACGGGATTTTTCACCAGCACAGGCACATCCACTCCACGCAGACTGTCTGCAAGTTCCTGTACGGCAAAGGGATTTGTGGTAGTGCGGGCGCCCACCCACAGCAGGTCGATGCCAGCCTTGAGTGCAGCCTCCACATGCTTGGGAGTTGCCACCTCGGTGGCAGTCAGCATGCCGGTCTCCTCTTTGACCCGTTGCATCCAGGGCAGGGCCTCTTCTCCATGTCCCTCGAAACCTCCTGGCTTGGTACGTGGTTTCCATATTCCTGCTCTGAATATAGACACGCCTTTTTGGGAAAGGGTCTTGGCTGTGCACAGCACTTGTTCTTCGCTCTCGGCACTACAGGGGCCTGCAATCACCAGGGGACGTTTCTCGTCAATCCCGGGCAAACCTAATGGCTGAATGTTCAGTTCCATAATGTTATTGTCTTGTTTGTGCGGATGGCAGATGCCTGTCCTTGTGGGTCCTCGCTCTGTTCCGCTGGTTTTATGTTTGGTCTAATCTTTGTCTCTCTTTGACTTATTTACTCGAATTGTTTAGGCCTTTCTCAAGTTCCCTTTAAGGGAGACTGTGCGTCAGTTCGTTTTGAATACGGCCTTCACCCTTTGTACGGCCTCCTGGAACTTATCGTCCTTGGCGCAGAGGCTGATGCGTATATATCGTTTGCCGTTGCTTCCAAAGATGAATCCTGGAGTGATAAACACACGTGCCTCATGGAGCACTCGCTCTGTGAGTTGCTCGGCATCGGCATACTCGTCAGGTATTCTTCCCCACAGGAACATGCCCGTCTGCCCGGCATCGTACTGGCATCCCAAGGTACGCATGATTTCCTCAGCCATTGCCCGTCGGTGGCTGTAGGTACCCACATTGGCCTGCATGTGCCACTCCTGAGTGTTGTCATAGGCTTGAGCGGCAGCCAGTTGCAGGGCGCGGAATGTTCCGGAGTCGATATTGCTCTTCACCTTGAGTATCCATTGCACGAAGCGTGGGTTGGTGGCAAGCATGCCCACGCGCCATCCAGGCATGTTGTGGCTCTTGGACATGGAGTTGAACTCTATGCAGCATTCCTTGGCTCCTGGCACTTGCAGGATGCTAAGTTTCTCTCCCTGATTGAGGATGAAACTGTAGGGGTTGTCGTTCACCACCACGATATTGTGCTTATGGGCAAACTCCACCAGGCGTTCGTAGGTCTCCTTTCGAGCAGGAGCTCCCGTGGGCATGTTGGGATAGTTGGTCCACATCAGTTTCACGTGGCTGAGATCCATCTGCTCCAGAGCCTCGAAGTCTGGTTGCCATCCGTTTTGGGGCAGCAGGTCATAGTTGACCACCTTGGCTCCCAACAGATTGCTCAGGCTTGTGTAGGTAGGATAACCGGGATTTGGCACCAAAACTTCTTCGCCTGGATTTACGAAGGCGAGTGTCACATGCAGGATGCCCTCCTTGCTGCCTATCAGTGGTTGTATCTCGGTGTTGGCATCCAGTTCTACACCATACCATCTCTGATAGAATCGGGCCATGGCCTGACGCAGTTCGGGTGTGCCCACCGTGGGTTGATATCCGTGCACATCGGGCCTGCGTGCTTGCTCACACAGAACATCTATGGTTTCTTTGGATGGAGGCATATCGGGACTGCCTATGGCCAGACTGATGATGTTCTTGCCTTCGGCGTTGAGTCTGGCCACCTCCTTACCCTTACGGCTGAAGTAATACTCGTTTACCGTGGCCAACCGATTGGCTGGCTTCACGTCATATACTTTGTTTTCCATCTTTGTATTCTCCCAATATTTTCAGTTCACTCACCAGAGGACTTATGGCATTCACAGCTTGATGAAAGCGCTGGTCCTGGTCGAAGGATACGTCCACGTAAAACATATATTGCCATTCTTTTCCTATAATGGGCAGAGACTGTATCTTGGTCAGATTGAGTTTGTAGAACGAGAGTACAGACAGAATGGCACTCAGCGAACCTTCCTCGTGGGGTAGGGTGAAGGCCAGGCTGGCCTTGTCGGCATCCTTCTGATTGCGCATCTGTCCTGCTTTCTCGGGCAGTGAGAGCACCAGAAAACGTGTGAAGTTGTGCTTGTTGGTCTCTATGCCCGTCTGGAGCACTTTCATTCCGTATATCTCGGCAGCATCCTTGTGGCAGATGGCAGCATGTCCCTTTTGTCGGAGCATGCTTATCTGTGCTGCTGCTCCAGCCGTGTCGGCCACCTCCACCACCTTCATCTCGGGATGATTTGACAGGAAATCTCGACATTGCATGAGAGCCACGGGATGAGAGTTCACCTCAGTGATGTCTGCCCAGTTGTCTTCGGGCAGACACATGATGCTGTGGCTGATGCGCAACTTATGCTCGCCCACGATGGTAGCCCCACTCTCTCTCAGCAGTTCGTAGTTGTGCAGCAGGCTCCCTGCGATGGTATTCTCGATGGCAACCAGAGCCACGGCTTCATCCTCGTGATGCAGACAGTCAAACACCTCCTCGAAGGTGTCATAACATAGCAGTTCTATCTGCTCTCCCTCGAAGAACCGATGGGCGGCTATGTCGTGGAAACTGCCTTTGATGCCCTGTATCGCTACCTTTCTCATCCTTGTCATTCCTTTCTTTTATGCTCTTTTGTTCCTTGTATCTCAGTTATGATGGTTGATAAAAGAAAATCCCGCTTCATTACTGAGCGGGATTTCTGTTTATTTCCATGTTTTGTTTTGTTCTGCGTTGTATGGCATATTTCATACAGAGTCCCGTTCACTTTAGCTGGCTAAAGTAAAAGAAATAATAGGATCCGTAATAAAACTTAC